>JASFTI010000458.1:0-3019 GCA_050053635.1 Gemmatimonadales bacterium | reverse complement strand
ATGACGTTCGTCGCCTGCGGTCCGTACAGGCCGACCTGGCCCAGCGACTCGCTTGCGTCGTCGAAGCCGGCGAAGATCGGCGGCAGGTACTTCTGGAACGTGGCCAGCAGATTCTCGGAGCCGGCGCGGGGGAGGTCGAGCAGGAGATCGGTAGTTCTCGGCAGGACCCGCAGATCGGTGAGCACCCTGCCTTTGCGGTTGAGAAGGAGCGCATGGCGGCCAACATCTTCGAGGTCGGTCACCTGATTGGTGACCAAGCCGTTCAGCATCTCGGCCCGCCGGTCGCCGGTCACGATTACCGCGCAGCGGTCGGCCCTCAGCGTCAGCGCGCAACTCGCGCCGAAGGCGTGGCACTCCGCCTCCCAGTCGCCCAGATCGGGGGCTCCCTCGAGCAGGCCCGTAATTTCCTTCTCCACGGAATCCAATCTACAGCAGATGCGAATGCACAAGGCGCCCCCCGGCCCGAAGGCCGCAGGGCGCCTCTGCCATTTTTCGCTGTCGCTCGACTGCGGGTTACATGCCCGCGCCGCGGACCGCGCCGCCGTAGTCGATCACGAGCGCCACACGGCGGTTCTCGATTCCGGTCATGCCGGGACCGTGGGCACCCGGTACAACCTGGCGGTTAGCCGCCTCGCCGTAGCTGACCGCACGCACCTGGTCCGGCTGCAGACCGCCGGCCGTCGTCAGGTACGACTTCACGGAGTCCGCTCGACGCTGGCCCAGACGAGTGTTGTAGGCCTCGCTGCCCGCCGGATCCGCGAACCCCTCGACCGTCACCAGAGCGTCCGCATAGTACTGACTGACGACCGAAGCGAAGCGATCGAGCACCGGCTTGTCGAGCTCGCGGAGGTCGGCCACGTCAAAGTCGAAGTGCACCGGGACGTTGAACTTCAGCATCCCCTGTGCCTGCTCCATCGTGACGTTGAAGTCGTTGCGCAGTGCCTGCAGCTCGGTCTCGAGACTGCTCACGCGCCGCTCTAGCTGATCGACTCGACCTGAGAGCTGATCATCGCTCGCCCGGAACTCCTCCCGGACTTGAGCGAGCTGGGCGTCGAGATCTTCCTGCGATACGCCCGCAGCGCAGCCGCCCAGACCCAGAGCGAACAAGCCGACAACGGCGGTGGTCGCCAGCCGCACATGCCGATTCACCATCGCTCCTCCTTCTGGCTAAAACTCGTGACTAAGATTTGCCTTCAAACGACCCGTCGGGGGCTGCCGTGCCCGGTCTGCCCGCGACATGTACGTGTTGCCTCTCCC
Source organism: Gemmatimonadales bacterium (assembly GCA_050053635.1). Taxonomy (GTDB): domain Bacteria; phylum Gemmatimonadota; class Gemmatimonadetes; order Palauibacterales; family KS3-K002. The sequence continues at coordinate 1,762 of JASFTI010000458.1, read as the reverse complement.
GCGACCCAGGTGGAGCCAACCCGAGCGCACGAATCCCAACCGGTCCGGGACACGTACGGTGGTACAGCCTGGATTATCGGGTTAGGGCCTGGGGCCTGTAATATGTGGCCCAGGCCTTGGGTTGGCAACGGCCAGAGGGCGGGCCCCGGCCCGAGCCCGGATTTGACGGCCCGCCAAGTGTTTACGAGATTGGTGCCATGAACGAGAAACCGAGCACGCCAGTAGCGACCGGTCGCATCAAGTTGACCGACATCTCCTCCCGGGCCTGGGAGCACCCGGCAGACCGGGCGGCCCTCCGCAGCTTGAACGCGATCCCCGGGTTCTCCGAGGTCGTCCGCAAGATCATCGGCCTGTTCGGCGAGCGGGGAATGCGCCTATTCTTTCAGGCGAACGCCGTTCGGGTCACTCCGAAGCAGTACGCGTGGGTCTACGACCTGCACGTGGGGGTGCTGGACACCCTGGATCTGGGCTGGGAGCCCGAACTGTACATCTCCCAGACCCCGTTCGTTAATGCGGGGGCCCTGGGCGTCGACGAGCCGTTCGTGCTCATCAACAGCGCCGCGCTGGACGTCCTCGATGGCAACGAGCTGGAGACCGTTCTGGCCCACGAGGTGGGCCACATAGCCAGCGACCACGTCCTCTATCGCACCGTCTTCACGCTTCTCCTGATGCTGGCGCAGCGGCAGCTCCCCATCGCCGGCCTGGCGATCGGAGCGGTAATCCTGGCGATGGCCGAGTGGGTGCGGAAGGCCGAGCTGTCGTCGGACCGGGCGGGGCTCCTCGGTACACAGAACCCTGAAGCCAGCATGAGCGCCCTGATGAAGCTGGCCGGCGGCAGCCCTCACCACGGCCAGGACCTCGATCTCAGCGAGTTCCTGCGTCAGGCGGAGGCTTACGAGGACGACGAGAGCCTGGCGGACGCGGTCTTCAAGGTGATGAACCTGCTGGGTTCCACTCACCCGTTCCACGTCCTGCGGGTCGGCGAGCTAAGGCGCTGGGTCCGTGAGGGTCACTACGACCGTATTCTCAGAGGCGAGTACATTCGCCGCGCCGACGAACCGCGAGCCTACAAGGAAGACGCGAAGGAGGCGGCCTCGTACTACGGCGAGGCCCTCAAGAAGGCGATCCGCAAAGTCAGCCGCGCACTCGACGAAGCGGCCAGCGGGGGACCAGTCGAGCTGTAAATCATCTTCGACATTCGACAGTGGACATTCGGCGACCGACGCCCGGCTCGAGCCTCAACTAGCAACGCCCGACGTTCGATTTTCGACGTTCGCGCTGGACGTCGAACGTTGAACGTCGAACATCGAAAGCCGAGAAGTGAGCCGAGCGTCGATTGACGAATGCCGACTGTCGAATGTCGAAATCACCCCGAAACCGGCCTCACTCCCTAGCGCGGCCCACCACCGCCTTCCTCCGCAACGGCCGCAGGTGCCGCCTCCTCGACGAGCTCTAGACCAAGCGTTCTCCCCTTCTCCACCGCCGGCACACCCTCCGCCAGCCAGACCGGCGGCGGCGCATCCTGCAGGTAGTGGTCGAAGAACTGCTGCATCCTCACCGCCCAGTCTTTCCGGTTCTGGTACTTGCGCAGGCCGTGCGGCTCGCCGTTGTAGTTGAGGAGCCAAACCGGTTTGTTCAATCGCCGCAGCGCCACAAAGAACTCGATGCCCTGGTACCACGGCACCGCGCCGTCCTCATCGTTGTGGATCATGAGTACCGGGGTCTCGACCTTGTCCGCCCAGAACAGCGGCGAGTTCTCGAT
>JASFTI010000457.1:0-3051 GCA_050053635.1 Gemmatimonadales bacterium | reverse complement strand
GCCCTCGACAGTGCGTCGATGGGCCCCACCTATCGCGGCGGTGTGCTCCGCGAAGCGGCGCTGCGGCGCCTCGAGGAGCTCGAGCAACAGGCGGGCAGCCGCAGCGTCGCCTTCGAGATGCTGGGACCGCCACGGCTGAGCAAGCTGCTGTTCGAGGCCCATATCCTGGAGCGGCTGTACGAGGCTCTCTCTGCAGCGGCCAAGCTCGACCCCGAGAAGACGGCAAACGACGCCGCTGAGCTGCTGGCAGCCGACGGGGGGCTGCGTGTCAGCATTGTGTCGATCGGCCTGCCGATCATCGGCGCCGATGGCACAAAGGTCTTCCGTGGGCCGGAGCTGAAGGTGCGGCCGGATGAAGGAACGACGGTCGATGAGAAGCTGATCGCCCGCGGCTGGGTGGACCTGCGGCCTGCGAACTGGCGACTATGGCGCGAGCGGGTTCATAATTACCTCAAGCATGTGGCGGATGCTCCCGGTCCCGACGAGGGCTCGACCGCCGACGTTGACCAGGCCAGCCGCAGCGGTAAGATCCGACCCGGTGCGTTGGTCGCCTGGATCTTCAAGCGTGAGGACGGCGGCGAGCGCGTGAAGCGCTGAGCCGCGAGATGCAAACTCGCGAACAGACGAGTCACTGATGACGGACGAAGTCGAGCTGAAAGAGAAGAAGCGGAAGAAGGGCGCCGCCGAAGAGGTGGCCTCCGACACTGTCGTTGGCACGGCCGGCCGGGAGCTGGCCGACGCGATATCGAATCAGGTCTCCAGGCGCATCGTCGGGCAGGAGTACGTGGTGGAGCGTGTCCTGATCGGACTGCTCACCGGCGGCCACGTCTTGCTCGAAGGGGTGCCGGGGTTGGCTAAGACGATGGCCATCCGCACCCTCGCCGAGACCATCGCCACCAGCTTCCAGCGGATCCAGTTCACTCCCGACCTGCTGCCGGCCGACGTGATTGGCACCATGATCTACAACCAGAAGTCGGGCAATTTCGAGCCGCGGCACGGCCCCATCTTCGCCAACATCATACTGGCCGACGAGGTCAATCGAGCGCCCGCCAAGGTCCAGTCGGCGCTACTCGAGGCGATGCAGGAAAAGCAGGTCACGTTTGGCGGCCAAACCTTCGCGCTGGATGAGCCCTTCCTCGTCATGGCTACGCAGAACCCGATCGAGCAGGAGGGCACCTATCCGCTACCGGAGGCGCAGGTCGACCGCTTCATGCTCAAGGTGAAAATCGGTTACCCGTCGCGCGAAGACGAAAAGGAAATCATGCGTCGCTTCGCCGGCGGCGCGGACATACCCGTCGATGCGGTCACCGATCCGGCCACCATCCTGCAGGCGCGCAGCGATATCGCCCGACTGTATATGGACGACAAGATCGGCGACTACATCGTGGACCTGGTCCACGCCAGCCGCCAGCCGGCGGATTACAAACTGCCCGAGCTTGTGCCGCTTATCGAGTACGGCGCCTCACCGCGCGCCTCGATCTACCTTGCCCAGACGGGTCGTGCACATGCCTACCTGCGCGGCCGCGGCTACGTCATACCGGATGACGTGAAGGCGGTAGCCCCCGACGTGTTCCGGCATCGGATAATCACGACCTACGAGGCTGAAGCCGAGGAGGTGACCTCGGACGAGATCGTCCGGCGGATTCTCGAGGCTGTAGAGGTGCCTTAGGAAGTTCGAAGTTCGAAGCTCGAAGGTCGGAAGACGAAGTTCCTCTGAATAATGACCACGAAGACCGTACCTAGAGAGATCCTGCGTCAGGTCAAACTGATCGAGCTGCGGACGCGCGGACTGGTTAACACGCTGTTCAGCGGCGAGTACCAGTCCGTCTTCAAGGGTCAGGGGATGGAGTTCGCCGAGGTGCGCGAGTATGCGCCGGGCGATGACTTTCGTACGATCGACTGGAACGTCTCCGCCCGTATGGGGCACCCGTTCGTCAAGAAGTACACGGAAGAGCGCGAGCTGACGGTGCTCTTCGCTGTCGATCTCTCGGGTTCGGCGCAATTCGGGACGCGGGGCCGGTTCAAGGCCGAGGTGGCGGCCGAGATCGCGGCGGTGATCGCTATGGCGGCGATCAAGAACAACGACCGGGTTGGGCTGCTGCTCTTTACCGACCGGGTCGAGAAGTTCGTGCCGCCCAAGAAAGGGCGGCGGCATGCGCTCCGCTTGATCCGCGACCTGTTGGCGTTCGAGCCGTCGGGGCGCGGGACCAGCCTGTCGACCGCGCTCGACTACGTGGGCCGGATCCTGCGACATCGGGCCATCGTCTTCCTCATCTCCGATTTCCTCGATTCGGATTTCGAAAAGCCGCTCAAGGTCATCAGTCGGAGACACGACGTGGTCGCCATAACCGTGTGGGATCCACGTGAGCGACAGCTGCCCGACGTCGGCTTCCTGGAGCTCTTCGACGCCGAGAGCGACCATTACGTCGTGCTCGATTCAGGGAACCGTTTCGTGCGGGAACAGTTCGAGTATCTGGCGACCGAGGAGGAAACGCGTTTGAGTCGGTTGCTCAGGCGTCTGTCGATCGATCAGATCCAGATCCAGACCGACCGATCGTACGTGCCTCCACTCATCGCTTTCTTCCGGGCGCGCGAGCGCAAGCTGGCACGATGAGTCTTCTCTTCCTCATCGTCGCGATTATCGCGCAGGTGAGCGCCGGGGATCCGGCGGCGACGATCCAGGTGCAGGCAGCCCTGTCGCATGACTCGGTCCGGATCGGCGAACCGCTCGGCCTCACGGTCACGGTCAGTGGACTGGTGGGCGGCGCGGACGTCGCCTTCCCGGCGCTACCCGACAGCGGAGCGATCACAGCACTCGGGCCGCCTTCGCTGGACGCGGATCGCGGCAGAGCCGTCTACGAGCTGGCGGCCTGGGAGCTCGGCGACCTGACGCTGCCGGCCGCGGACGTCCGGGTCGTGTCTGACGCGGCCGAGCTGCGTATCCCGCTACCCGGTGTGACGGTGCACGTCGTCTCGGTGCTGCCCGCCGATGCGGACATAGACACGCTCGCTTGGAGGCCGCCGGCCGATGTCCTGGGTCCGAATTGGAGC
>JASFTI010000456.1:0-3054 GCA_050053635.1 Gemmatimonadales bacterium | reverse complement strand
GGCGTACGCCGATTTCGTCCAGCTTCTCGGCGACCTACGCGCGACAGCGCTGGACCAGCTATCTCTCGCCCGGCGTCGAGACTTCTGGCAGGAGGTCTTTGCCTCAGATGTCCTCACGTTGCTGGCCACGGGGAATCAAGAGAAGGCACTTGCCCGCGCCCTCTCCATCCTGGAACAGAGCGTGTCGGGGGGCGATTGATGGAACATATCGTTCTCGTTGGCCTCAACCACAAAGTGGCACCTGTCGAGGTACGCGAGAAGCTGGCCTTCGAGACCACTGGTCTCGAACAGGCCTTGAAGCTCTTTGGCGCTGACGACGGCGCATGCACAGCGCACGGATCTGAGGCCGTTATTCTATCAACGTGCAACCGGCTGGAGGTCTATACATTGGCTTCCTGCGCCGACGAGGGCCTGGACGCCGTCTGCCGCTTGCTGGAAGACTGCCACAAGAAGCGCAGCGAGGCATTTCGGCCCTACCTCTACACGTACAGCGATGAAGAGGCGGCGAGACACCTGTTCCGCGTGGCAGCCGGCCTTGACTCAATGGTCGTGGGGGAACACCAGATCCTGGGCCAAGTGAAAGATGCATTGCAGATCGCAATGGCGCAGGATGCCGCGGGAAAAGTGATGTGTGCGCTCTTTCGGCACGCCACGAAGGCCGGGAAGCGGGCACGGACCGAGACAGCAATCAGCGAGGGGACCACCTCTATCAGCCACGTGGCCGTCGAGCTAGCGCGTAAGATCTTTGGTGATCTTTCCGCCTGTCGGGTGTTGCTCATCGGCGCTGGGGAGATGGCTGAGCTGGCAGCCGAGACGCTGGTGAAGAGTGGGGCCGAGAGTCTATCCGTCGTGAACCGGACGGTCGAACGAGCGCGCCGTCTGGCGGACCACTTTGAGGCAGCGGCCCTGAGTTGGGATCGACTGGACGATGCCCTGGCGTGGGCAGACATTGTGATCAGCTCGACGGCAGCGCCGCACGCAGTTATCCGGGCGGACGAGGTGCGCCAAGCTCGGGCAGCCCGGCGCCATCGGCCGCTCTTCTTGATCGACATCGCGGTCCCGCGCGACGTGGATCCGGATGTGGAAGAGGTGGAGGGAGTCTATCTGTACGACATCGACGACCTTGAAGCGGTGGTCGAGAACAGCCTTGTGGAACGCCGGCGAGAGGTGCCCAAGGCAGAGGCAATCGTCACCGAGGTGCAGGAGCAGTTCATGGCGTGGTACCGGTCGCTGGACGTGGTACCCACGGTGGTAAGCCTCCGCAGGCAGGCCCACCGAATGCGCGAGGCTGAGGTGAGGAGAGCACTCCGGAGGCTGGGGGGCCTCACGGAGGGGGATCGGGAGATCATTCAGGCTATGGCGAAGCGGATCGTGAACAAGCTCCTTCATCACCCGACCGTCTGTCTCAAGCAGCATGCCGGTCGTTCTGACGGCTATCGGTATGTCGAGGTGACCCGAGAGCTGTTCGCGCTGGACGGGAAGGAGAACGAGTGACCGGGCCTACGCTTTTCACGGTCGGTACCGTTCTTTACGCCGTCAGCGCCTACCTCTATCTTGTCGGGTGGCTGGCCCGAGAGCGGCTGGCTCGAGACTGGGCACCTCGCGTCTTGCTCGGAGCTGTCGCTGTCTACGCTGTAAGCATGGGAGTGCGCTGGGCCGTGTACGGATTCCCCTTCCTGACCCTTCGGGAGGTTCTCTCGGTCTACGCGTGGGTGTTAGCCTTACTCTATCTGGTCCTCGAACGGCGCTTTGGCTATACTATTATCGGTGTCTTCGTCACGCCGGTTGGCTCTCTGATGATCTTGGCGGCCTCGCTGCTCCCCCCGGCGCAGACGCCGCTGCTCCCTTTGCTCCGCAGTCCCTGGTTGATGGCCCACACTGGCGTCTTCTTTGCCGCCTACGCGGCTTTCACTCTCGCTTTCGCCGCGGCGCTGGCCTACTTGCTCCAGGACCGGTCGCTCCGTCGTAAGCAGCTAGCCTGGCGTCTCCCTCCCCTGTCCGTAATGGACAATCTGAGCCTTTGGCTTGTCACGGTGGGGCTCGTTCTGATGACCGCGGCGATCGTAACCGGCTCGGCGTGGGCTGACCGGACGTGGGGAAGACCATGGGTTTGGCAGCCAAAGCAAATCCTCAGCCTCGTCACCGCCGGAATCTATGGGGCTTACCTGCTTGTGCGCCACGTTGCTCATTGGGCAGTGCGCAGGGCTTTGTGGATTGTAGTCATCGGCTTCATCTCCGTGTTGGCCACGTTTATCGGGGCAGACATGTTGGCCCCGACGGGGCTGCACAGTTTTCTTCTTCGCTAGGAGGGGGCGCTGAGCAGACCTGCAGTTCGCATCGGCACCCGAGGGAGCGATCTGGCGCTTTGGCAGGCGCACCGACTGGTGAGTCTGCTTGAGCGCCACCACCCCGCGGCTCGGTTCGCCATCGTGGAAGTGAGCACTCGTGGCGACCAAGACCGCGAGACTCCGCTTCACCAATCCGGCCAGGTGGGCTTGTTCGTCAAGGAGTTGGAACAAGCCCTGCTTGAAGACAGAGTCGATCTGGCCGTTCATAGCCTGAAGGACATGCCCAGCCGAGTGCCGTCTAGTCTGTGCCTTGCTGCCGTACCCGAGCGGGCGGATCCGCGTGACGTCCTGGTTTCGGACCGTGGTGAGTCGCTGACGGAGTTGCCTGCCGGTGCGCGCATTGGCACCGGCTCGCCCCGCCGCAAAGCGCAGATAGCGGCCCTCCGCCCGGAACTCCGGGTGGTAGGCATCCGAGGCAACGTAGATACCCGACTGCGAAAGGTCGAAGGACCGCACTACGATGCCGTCGTCTTGGCGGCCGCCGGTCTTATCCGTCTGGGGCGCGCAGAGGCAATCACGGAGACGCTGCCACCGGAGCTGCTCCTTCCCGCGGCCGGACAGGGTGCGCTTGCGGTGGAGATTCGGGCAGATGACCGTTCGACGAGTGCGCTCGTCGCCCCCCTAAACGATCGCGCGAGCTGGGCCGCTGCCGCCGCTGAACGCGGCTTCATGGCCCGCCTGGGCGCTGGGTGTCATGTGCCCGCGG
>JASFTI010000455.1:0-3062 GCA_050053635.1 Gemmatimonadales bacterium | reverse complement strand
CCTCAGCAGTACCAGCTAGCATCGGCTGCACCGGTCGGAAAAGCTGGATCGAGAACCTGCCCAACCCTTCCCGCCCCTCGGACAGCGCGGCGCTGGCGACCTCCGGTAGAGCGCCGGAAAACATGAGAGCGCGGCGAACGATCGAAGCGGGTATCCCCGCCGCTTTAGCGATCGCTTCCACCATCACGCCCTGGAGGGCGCCCTGACGCAGCTCGCCCAGAACGAGGCGAAAGATGAAGCCCTGCTCATCGCGGGTAGCGCGGGCGAGCAACTCGTGGAGGAGGCGCGCCCTCGCGGCAGACGAACCGGTGCCAGACACCGAGGCGATTCGCTCGAGTCCTTCCTCTACATCGAGGATTCTGAGGGATGGCTCATCAGCGGCGATATCTGGAAAGGCCGCCCTTATCTTCGCCGGCCCGATTCCGATGCGCCCCTGGCGAGGTTCACCGGTGAGGAAGGCGACGGCGACCGGCACTTCTCGAGGCTGCAAACGGCGCAGCAGGGTCGCCAACAGCTCGACTTTTTCCAGACGGGCGCTCGTCTCCGCCACAAGGCGTGAGCATTCAACGACGTCGTGCAGGTGCACCGGGGGCTCTCCAGCTCATAGCTGCGTCGGTCTCGCGCTCGACCAACAATCATTGCGCAACTGCTGTCGAACGGCCACCCTAGGGCCGCAAACCGCCATTCAAAACGAAAGTCACAGCCTAGGAGGGTGACATGAGGCCCCTGGCGCGAATTTTCGCTGTGCTCCCAGTTCTGTTCGTGGCCGTGACCGCTTGCGGCGAGCGTTCGCAGCAGGCAGCCGAGCACATGGAAATGGCGATGGACCTGGATCGGGCGCAGCTCAAGGAGGCGATCGAAGCCGCTAACGCCCAGTTCATGGAAGCGGTGCGCGCCGGCGACGCCGCAGCAGTCAGCGGCTTCTATACGGACGACGCCATCCTGCTGCCGCCCGAGGCCGAGATGGTGCAGGGCATGGCGGCCGTGCAAGAGTTCTGGGCCGCCGGGTTAGCCGAAGGCGGCTCCGCTTTGACCCTGAACACGGTGAGTGTGGAGGGCGCCGGCGATTTCGCTTACGAGATCGGCACCTGGTCGATGCCGGCCGCCGAAGGCGAGAGTGGCACCGAAGAGCAGGGCAAGTACCTGGTCGTCTGGAAGCGTGGCGAAGATGGAAACTGGAAGCTGCACGCCGATATCTGGAACACCAGCACGCCAGCGGAGTAGCGTCCGCTCAGGCCTACCTGCCGCAGGATGACGAAAGCCTCGCCGAGCCCCGGCGAGGCTTTCCATTGACAGAATTGACAAGCAGCCGCTGTAGCTGAGACCACTCTGTTGCCAGGGCGCCGGGTCCTCGCGAGATTGCATGGTGACAGTGCAGTATGCCACCTTACGCTGGCACAGGTGATCTGGGAGTCAGCCCGAGGTTGTTGTGGACGTCCTGAAAGGCTTCAGGCACCACGTTTCCCTATCGCTCGCCGATGGCACCTCGTTCCAAGAGGAGCTGGGGGAGACGTTGCGACAACGCCTGAGGGCCGTCTATACGGCGGGCTTCTTGATCGGTGTCGCGCTGTTTCTGTTCTACAGCGTCGTGCCCTTCCGTAACACAACGGATACAGTTTTCACGCCCCACATCAACACGATCTACAATCTGTATCCAATCTCCCTCGGCCTCGCGGCGGCGATCGTCCTTTTCCGGCGTTGGAACACCCGGCAATTGCTGGTCATCGACTACATCGTTCTGACGTTTGTTCTTCTACTGTCACTCTTCGTGGCAGCCATCTTCGACCTGGTAGAGGTGCCGACGTTCGGGATTTCGCTCGCCCTGTTCATCCACGCGGCGATAGTGCCGGTGCCGGTCGGGCTGCAAGCCGGCCTGGCGGTGACGGGCGCGCTGGGTTATCCGATCGCGATGGGGGCCGCCTACTTTGGTCTGCCCGAAATTCGCGCTTTTTGGGATAGCAGGGGCGTCGGCGAGTTTAGGAACATTACCCTCGAGGGTACGTTCTACCTCACAATACTCGCCGTCGTGTCGGTCCTGATCACCAAGGCGCTTTACAACATGCGGCAGCAGCTGCACCAGGCCCGTCGGCTGGGTAGCTACCTGATCGAGGAGGAGCTGGGAGAAGGGGGCATGGGGCAGGTGTACGTGGCGCAGCATGCGCTGATGTGCCGACCCACTGCGGTGAAGGTGATTCACCCCGAGAAGAGTGGTAGCGACGAAGCGGTCAGGCGCTTCGAGCGCGAGGTCCGGCTGTCGGCAGCTCTGACGCACCCGAACACGATCACGATCTACGATTTCGGGCATACTCCCGACAACACGTTTTACTACGCGATGGAGTACCTTGACGGATTGGACCTGCAGGTGCTGGTTGAGCGTTTCGGGCCGATGGAGGCGGGACGGGTGGTCTACCTTTTGGAACAAGTCTGTGGCTCGCTGGCCGAAGCGCATTCGATGGGTGTGATCCACCGCGACATCAAGCCGTCCAACATATTCCTCACCAAGCGCGGTGGCCTGTATGACTTCGCCAAGGTTCTGGACTTCGGGCTGGCGAAGGAGATCGGATTAGAGGATGCCGGTACGGTCACCAAGAGCGGCATGATCCTCGGGACGCCGCACTACTTCGCCCCCGAGTCAATCGAGGGCGCCGACAAGATAGACGGGCGGGCCGACATTTATAACGTGGGCGGCGTAGCGTACTGGATGCTCACCGGCCAACCGCCGTTCGTACGCCCCTCGGCCATGGAAGTAATCCTCGATCACGTGAGAGCGACGGCCAGCAAACCGTCGGAGATCGCCGAAGTGACGATCCCCGCCGAGCTCGACGAAATAGTGATGAGATGCCTGGCGAAGGACCCGGGCGACCGATTCCAAAGTGCCGAGGAGTTGCAGGACGCGTTGACCTCGGTTCCCGTGAAGTGCTGGACCCAGAGCAAGGCCCGGGAGTGGTGGGAGTTGCACGCCCCGTTCAGTTCCCAGCCCGCTGGAAACGGCGGCCTAGCGGCGGAGGTCTCCTGAGGCTCCAGCCGGCGCAGCGACACAAGCCTCGAAAGCATCACCCCGC
>JASFTI010000454.1:0-3068 GCA_050053635.1 Gemmatimonadales bacterium | reverse complement strand
GGCCGCGACGTTGGCGGCGGTGCCGCCCACCGGCCTGGCGCGGCCGAGCCCGCAGACGCCGACGCAGGGCCAGACGCAACAGCCCGCCGACACCGCGCGGGCCGCCCAGCAGCCCACCGCGGTTCCCGCCGCCGAGATCGTCGTCGGCGCCGAGCGCGCCAGCCGGGAGCTGCGCCAGATCAGGAAGAGTGTCGCCGCCGACCCCGCTATCGAAGAGCTGCAGGGTAGGCTGCCGGAGCTGCGTGACCTCCGGGATGAGCTGGCGGACGACCCGGCCAGTCAGGATCCGGAGGGCCTCTCGCGCCGGGCGTTGCAGAGCGTGGAGAACGAGTGGGCGAACTTCCGGGACCGGTTGCAGAGGTGGCAGAGCACCTTGACCGAGCGCTCAGGTGCCTTAGGTCGCGAGAGCCAAAGAATGCAGCGGTTGCGGGGTACGTGGCAGGTCACGTCCGAGGCCGCCGCCGAGCAGGATTACCCCGAGACCGCCGTCGCCGTCGTGCGGTCGGTCCTGGCTTCCATCGACAGCGTCCAGGCCCAGCTCCGTTCGCGGCTCGAGATCGTGCTCACCTTGCAGAATCAGGTCGCCGAGCTGGAGTACGAGGCCGGCGAGGTCCTGGCACGGGTCGAGGCGGCCCAGGGGGAAGCGCGGCTGGGGCTGCTCTCGCCGGAAAGCCCACCGATCTGGACGGCCATCGCGGCTCCCGACGGGGCGGCGACCTGGCCCCAGGTGAGAGAGTCGCTGCGAGAAGACGTCCGGGGGCTGTTGCGGTTCGTTGACGAAGCTGCGGGCCGTCTTCCCGTTCAAGGGATCGTGCTCCTGCTCGTGCTGGCCGGGGTGGTCGGGCTGCGTCGGCGCAGCAAGGGCTGGGCGGCCGAGGATCCGGAGCTCGAGGCGTCGGCCCGGGTGTTGGATCGTCCCATCTCGGTGACGATCCTCGTCATGGTCATCACGCAGAGGCTCTTCCATCCGGGCGCCCCCCTGGTCGTCCTCGATCTCGGTCGCCTGTTGGCCCTTATCCCGGTGCTCCGCCTGCTCCCCTGCCTGCTCCACCCGGCCCTGCGACGCCCGGTGTATGTCTTCGCGGCGCTGTGGCTCGTCGACCAGTTGTTGACGTCGCTGCCGGAAGGCACGCTCATCCAGCGCCTCTCGCTGCTTCTCCTGACCGGGCTGGCGTTGGCGGGTCTGGTCTGGTTCCTCAGGGTCCCGGGCCCGGCGGCAGCCGAGGGGCGAAAGCGCTGGGCCCGTGCCGGGCTGCGCCTGGCCCGGGTCGGGCTGGTGCTGTTTGGAGCGGCGATCTTCGCCAACGTGCTGGGCTTCGTCGACCTGGCGCGCTTGCTCACCAGTGGGACACTGGCCAGCTTCATGATCGCCGCCGCCGTGTACGCCGCCCTGGAGGTGGTGCAGGTGATGGTGAGGTTGGTGCTGCGCACCGAGACGGCGCAGGCGATAGCCTCGATTCGCCGCCACACGAGCTTGCTGATCGGTCGCACGGTGGGCATTGCGCAGTTCGCCGGGACCGCGACGTGGTTGGGGTTGACCCTGGAACGGTTCGACCTCCTCCGGCCTTCGGTCAATGCCGGCATGGCGGCACTGCGGGCGTCACTCACCGTGGGATCGCTGTCGGTCTCGCTCCAGGATGTCCTGGTCTTCGTGCTGGCCATCTGGGTGGCGCTACTCACCGCACGCTTCACTCGCTTCGTCCTCGATCAGGACGTCTACCCGCGTCTCGCGTTGCCGCGCGGGGTGCCGGGCGCGATCTCGAAGCTGTCCCAATACGTCATCGTCGGCATCGGCATCTTCATCGCCTTCGCCGCAGCAGGGATCGACTTGAGCAGCCTGGCGCTGTTGGCCGGCGCGCTGGGCGTCGGGATCGGCTTCGGGCTACAGGCGATCATCAACAACTTCGTCTCCGGCTTGATCCTGATCTTCGAGCGTCCCATCCAGGTCGGTGACACCATCGAGCTCGAGGCGCTCAGGGGTTCCGTCACCCACATCGGCATCCGAGCCAGCACGGTGAGGACCCTCGACGGCGCCGAGGTCATCGTTCCCAACGGCGACCTGATCACCAGCCGGGTGACCAACTGGACCCTCTCCGACCGCCTGCGCCGCATCGAGGTGACCGTAGGGGTGGCGTACGGCACCGACCCGCACCGGGTGAGAGAGCTTCTGCTGGAGGTGGCACGCCAACAGCCCGACGCGCTGGACGAACCGGAACCGTTCGTGCTGTTCCAGGGTTTCGGCGCCAGCTCACTCGACTTCTCGCTGCGGTTCTGGACCTCGAACTTCGAGAACTGGTTCAGGATCCAGAGCGCGGCGACCTTCGCCGTCCACGACGCGCTGAAGGAGGCCGGAATCACGATCCCGTTCCCGCAGCGCGACCTGCACCTGAAGTCGGTCGACGACTCGATAAAGGGCCTCCCCTCCCGCCCCTCACACACGGAAGGCGCCGATAACCCATGAGCTATACTTCTAGACTCTCCATCTCCATCTTCATCTCCATCTCCATCCCCATCGGCTTGCCGAAGTCCGCAACCGCACAAACAACCCGCATCGACCTCCCCAGCCCCTACCTCTCCGGCTACGCCCGCACCCTCGGCGGCGAGGAGCTGCGCTACCACTCGCCGCTGCCCTACGTCGAGCGCTCGCTGCTCGTTCGCTCGCTGGATCGCGACCGCTACATCGAGTGGGAGACGGCGCCGGTCCCCGAATCGTTCGACGGCGATACCGCCGTCTTCGTGATCATGGCGGGGATCGACGTCCACCAGCAGCCGCGGCGCTTCGACCTGTTCGTGAACGGCGAGCCGGGGCTCTCGTTCCGCAACCCGCTGGAAGCGGCGGCGGGCGACACGTTGGTCTGGGAGGGCGCGTCGGGTCTCAGGGCCGAGTTCCGGGTCACGCTCATCGACAAGTACGACGACGCGATGGGCTTCATCTTCCTGCACGTGCCCAGGGCGCTGTGGTCGGCGGACGGGGTCCTGCGGATCAGGGTCGCCGGCGAGAGCGCCGGTGTGCCGACCTGGTTCATGATCTTCAAGGAGCCGCTGGCGCCGCACATCGCGCTGCAGAA
>JASFTI010000453.1:0-3070 GCA_050053635.1 Gemmatimonadales bacterium | reverse complement strand
AGGATCGCGTCTTGCTTCTCGTCGCCCTCCTTCGAAGACACCAACACGTCCCAGGCGAACGCGTAGGCATCCACGGCCGTCTCCCCGCTGCTGACGATCTCGTGGAGCATCCGCTGCACCGCGTTCATGTCCTCGGCCGCCAGCCGATAGAGATGGTCTTTGCCGCCTTCGAGCGTCATCACGAACGGTGTGAGCACTTCTCCGTCGCTGACGCTAGTCAGGGCGTGCTCGACCGCTTTCGCTACTAGGTCACTGAACTCTTGGCTGACCGAGATATTACCGAGCTGTGGCATCCCCCATCCCCCTGCGCGGGTCCGGTTTGTCGGGGTCCTCAGGGCCATTGAACGGTTGGCCGAGAGGAGACTGTGAGTGATTGGGCGGCGCCAACGTAGGAAGGGCTGGATACAGGGTCAAGTGGGGCTACAAGCTGAGGCCGGCAGTGTAGCCACTTCTTCCCGGCTGACCCAAGCGCCTGCGGTGGGGCTCCCGCCCTGGAGAGTGGGCGGACCGCCGAGGTCGTTCGGGTCCAGCGGTTCATCCGCTGGCTCCAAAGTCGATAGCAACCAGGAAAGACAGAAGCGTCTTTACCCTGCCGGCCCCGTTATCGTTGTCGTTTCATCAAGGCCCCGACCTCGCTCACCACCCAGAACTCGTCGGCGATGACCCCGTCGATGTCTTTGAAGTAGAAGTGGGCCAGATCGTCGCGCCCGTCGACGCCGAACTCGCCGAACAGCGCGCCGTAGTTGGCGCCCTGGTCAGACGTGTAGACGGCCGCCCACCAGTCGCCGCTCCGGTCCTGATCCCGGATGCTCTTGCCGCCCAGGCCGGATACGAAGACGAAACTCTCACCGTTGCTGATGACGAGCGTGTCGGATGTGGATGCGATCACCTGGCTCTCCACATCGGAGAGCAGATGCGTGCGGCTGTAGCTGTGCTCGTGGGCAGTGGCGATGATGGCACCGCCCTCACGACAGCGCTTGTAGACCGCCCAACCCGTCTCGTTGCCCTTCGACCCCAGCTGCATGAGCGTTTGGTTCTTGTGCCAGCTGCAGATCGACCAGACCGCGTCGTTTGCGCTCAGCCGCTGCGCGATGTAGTCGGCGTAGGCCGAGTTGCCGGAGCCGAGCGTCCCCGGCGCCACGAACACCAGGTAGAGTCCCTCGAACTCCAGCGCCGCCATCTCGCCCAGCTCGCCGGCCCAGGCGACTCCGATGCGCTGCGCCCGCGCTTCCATGCGGGCCTTGTAGCCGCCGTCGGTATACCACTCGGCGACGTCGTGATTGCCGACGCTCACGAAGTACGGGAATTCAGGCCCGAGGATGTCGTCGATCTGACCCTCCCAGGCCGCCGGGTCGTCCAGGTAATCGAAGTCGCCTTGGTGCAACACGGCGTCGGCGCCCTCGTCCTCTATAAGCTGGAGCACCGCGCGCGGCCCGTTCGCTTGGCCGGCGGCCTCCCAGCCCTGGTCGCCGATGAACGCGATCGTGACTGTCCCTCCCCATCGCACGTCGCCCTCCCCGTCGGTATCGTTGACGCTGAGGGCGTCATAATCGCAGCCGAGGCCCGCGAGTGCGGCCGTCAGGGCCAGGGCCGGGCCGGTACGTATGCGATATCGTTTATTAGCTGTCGATGTGGACATGCTGAATGCTCTCGCAAACTCGATCGGTTGCGCTGGCGGAGGACGCAACTTGCAGGCCGGGAAGGGCACCATCTGTAAGGCACTCCGCCCAGCGCGATTAGCCGCTGGCCCGAACAGCGGCCCTCGGCGCCTCAGGTCAATTTGTTACAGTCGAGGGGAACTATATTCATAGCGTCACCGATCGGTACGAAATGGGGAAGCTGCTGCTAAGCTAGAGGGAGCATTTAGGACGTGAAAGTCCACCTCGTCGACGGTACTTACGAGCTCTTCCGCCATTACTTCGCCTTGCCCGGGCACGTGACTGCGGCGGGCGAAGAAGTGGCGGCGACCCGCGGCGTATTGCGCTCGATGCTCTCGCTGCTCGGCGAGGGCGCCACGCATGTCGCGATCGCCACCGACCACGTGGTCGAGTCGTTCCGCAACGAGTTGTGGGAAGACTACAAGGACAGCAGCGGGATCGCCGAGGACCTGCTCTCCCAGTTCGAGCTGCTCGAGGACTCGCTACGCGCCATGGGCCTCGTCGTCTGGCCGATGACCGAGTACGAGGCCGACGACGCCCTGGCCGCCGGCGCTGCCATGGCCGCCGCCGATAGGCGGGTCGAGCAAGTCTTCATCTGCACCCCGGACAAGGACCTCGCCCAGTGTGTCACAGGCCGGCGCGTCGTGCAGTTCGATCGCCGAAAGCGCCTCGTCAGCGACGAAGCGGCCGTGGAGAAGAAGTTCGGCGTGCCGCCGGCTTCGATACCCGACTACCTGGCGCTGGTGGGCGACGCCGCCGACGGCTTCCCCGGTATCCGCGGCTTCGGCGCCAAGACCGCTGCGACCGTGCTGAGGCGCTACGGCCACATCGAGGACATTCCGCCGCGCGGTCGCGATTGGGACATCTCGGTGCGCGGTGCCGAGGGGCTGGCGGCGACTCTGGCGGAGCAGAGGGACCGCGCACTTCTGTTCCGACGCCTGGCCACGCTGGATGGCAACGCCCCGGTGAGCGAACGCGTCGAAGAACTAGAGTGGTCGGGTCCGGCCGCGGGATTTGACGAGGTTTGCGCCGAACTGGATGCCGAGGAGTTGAGGGATCGGGTCGTGGGGCTGGCGGAGGGCAGGGAGTGAGAATGGGGATTCCGTGACTAGTAGACTGGGAGGCGCTGGTAGTGGACTCGTTTGTAGAGTACGTGGTCGATCAGTTGCGCCAGCTGGGCACGGTGGAGGCCAAGGCCATGTTCGGCGGCCACGGGCTGTACCGGGAGGGTGTCTTCTTCGCGATCATCGCCGACGGGCGGCTCTATCTCAAGACCGACGCCGCCAGCCGCCGCGACTACGAGGGGCGCGGGATGGGGGCGTTTCGGCCGAACCCGAAGCAGACGCTCAAGACCTACTACGAGGTTCCGGTCGAGGTTCTGGAGGACGAGGAGGAGCTGTCCAGCTGGGCGG
>JASFTI010000452.1:0-3083 GCA_050053635.1 Gemmatimonadales bacterium | reverse complement strand
ACGAACCCGCGGAGCAGCCGCTCGCTCTCCGTTATGCGCAGCCGTTCGAAGCAGTCCCCCTCGCGGAAAAGTAACTCACGGCGGATAACGCTCTCCCGCGTGTCGACGTGCAGCCAGTTCGCCGCATCGTAGAACTTCGACATCACACCGTCCCCACCGTCCGCGAAGACGCTCCGGTTCTCTATTCGGAGACGGGCGATCCGGCCCGAATCGCACGCGTCACCCCGCTGCGCCGCGACGTCGGCCGTCGCGGTCAGTAGCGCGATGAGTATAGCGCCTACGATCTCTAGTCGATGATTGGTACTCAGTGGTCGGTGTTCGGTTGTTCGGTGGCCTGTGGCCGGTGAGCGGTGCGCCGGCGGGGCGGTGAGCGGTGGAAGTTCAAACCTGGAGGTTCTGAAGTTACCGCCTACCGCCCACTGCCTACCGCCTACCGTCTCGCTCAATCCGCCGAGCCAAACAGATCCTCCTGGCCGGGTTGGTCGGTCTCGTAGGTCACCAGTGCACGGAAGCGATCCTCCCAACGGCGCAAGTCGAGGCCGCCTTCGTGGAGCAGCATCCGCCGCAGGACGGGGGATAGTGCCGACAGGTCTTCGACTAAATCGGCAACCGCCGAGCGCAGCTCCCCGGCCCTGAACTCATCTTCGCTGCCACCGGCCATCTCGAGCCGGATCGACTCCTCCGATCGCGACGCCACGATCGGCTCATCCAGCGTCGCCGCATACACGTATGTGCGACGGCCCGGGCCGCGCTCGTCTTCGATGGGGACGAGACCGACGATCTGATCCGACCGCCAGTATTTCCCATACCCCAGATAGATCAGCCGGTTCGCCTTGATCTCCACGGTCGCCCTCCAGCTCTCCACTCGGTTCGAGACAACGCCTAATCTTCGCCCCCAGGAGGCGCCGGGCAAGCCGCTGGGCGGAAGCACCCTCAGCCACCGTCCACTGTCGCACCGGCCACCGGCCACCGCCCACCGCTGAGGGGTTGACATATATATATATTCATATATCTTGCCCCGTAACCAGGAGTCGCTCATGACCGCCAGATCCCAGAAGCTCAGTGTCGAAGCCGTTCAACAGGCTGCCACCATGCTCAAGTGCATCGGCCACCCGATCCGCTTGCAGATCATCGAGCTCCTCGACCGGACCGGCGAGCAGAACGTGACGACGATTTACGAGGCGCTGAAGATCGAGCAGGCGGTGGCTTCTCAGCACCTCAACCTCATGCGCGACAAAGGAATACTCGCTAGCCGCCGTAACGGCGTGAACGTCTACTACCGGATCGATGATCCCAGGGTCACCCAGGTGATCGATTGCATACACGACCATTGCGATCTCTAGGGCTCGAACATGAAGACGCTAATGAATTCCACCCTCCCCATGCTCCTCGCCCTCGCCTGCAGCGGCACCGGGCTCGCCCAGACGCCGAGGGGCCAGGCCTCAGACCCCGTCCTGCGCCAGCTCTCGCTGGAGGAGGCCTTGGAGGCGGCGCTGGCCGGCAACCCGGACCTGCGGGTGGCGGGGGCACGCCGCGACCTGGCGAGGAGCGCGGGGAGGGGTGCGGCGGCACCGCTATGGCCGAGGCTGGACGCCGGGGCCGGCTACACGCGCTCGGTGGACCCCGTCTTCGCCTTCGGGACGAAGCTGCGCCAGGGTCGATTCACTCAGCAGGACCTGGACCTGGACGCGCTCAATGACCCGGCGGCGATCGACGACTGGTCGGCGTTCGTCTCCCTGAGCTGGAGCCTCCTCGACCCGACGGTCTGGGCAGGCCGCTCGTCGGCGCGGAGTCAGGCGGCGGCGGCGGCCTGGTCGGCGGTTCGGGTGCGGGAGGCTACGGTGCTGATGACGCACCTGCTCTTCTACCGGGGGTTGGCGGCGGCCGCGCGCCGGGAGTCGGCGCGTGCCGCGGTGGAGGCGGCCGAGGCCACGCTCGATCTTTTCCGGAGGCGGAACGAGCGGGGCTTGCTGACCGACGCGGACCTGTTCCAGGCGGAGGCAGAGCTGGCGGCGGCGCTGGCGCAGCAGGCGGAGGCGGAGCGGGTCAGGCTCGACGCTCTGCAGGAACTGGGTAGTCACCTGGGCTGGAGTCCGGACAGCTTGCCGACGCCGACGGGTTCGCTGGCATCGCCGACGCCGCCGGGCGAACAGAGCTTCGACCCCGAGTGGCGAGCCGACGTCAGGGCGCGGGCGGCAGCGGTCGACGCCGCGGACGCGGCCAAGACGCGGGCGAAGCTGGCCTACCTGCCGGCGGTGGCTCTGTTCGGCCGATTCGACACACACGCTCAGGACGCCTTCGCGGCGGACGATGACGACTGGACGGTAGGCGTGGCCCTGCGCTGGAATCTGTTCTCCGGCTTCGGCCGCTCGGCGGAAGCCGAGCAGGCCCGACTGCAGGGCGAGATCGCGCGCACAGAATATGAGAGCGCGCTGCGCGACGCGCGGAGCGAGCTGGCCCAGGCGGAGCGCGCGCTGAGCAGCGCTCGTCAGCAGTACGGGGCGACGCGCGCCGCCGAGGAAGCGGCGGAGCGGGGCAGAGAATTGATGCGCCGGCGCTTCGAGGAAGGGCTGGCGACGGCGGCGGATTTGCTGGGAGCGGAAGCGCGGGCCACGGCTATGCGGGAGCGCGCGATCAACGCACTGGCGAACTATCACATGGCGGTCGCGCAACTGGAGTTCATGCGATCGCAAACCAATTCCGAGGATCAGCGATGAAGTGGATCAGTGGAAGGATCGGTCTCGGGTTAGTCTTGGGCGTCGCCGCCTGTGGCGGCGAACCGGGTGAACTGCCGCACAGTTCGGAACCGGTGGACGTGAGGGCGTCCAGGCCGGTGTCCTCGTACGGCCTGGTCACCGCACCGGGGACGGTCGTCGCCGAGGAGCAGGCGGAACTGGCGACGCGGATGAGCGGGCGGATCCGGCGCGTGCACGTGGATATCGGCACGACGGTCTCCACCGGCGATCGGCTGGTCAGCCTGGAGAGCGACGAGATCGACGCCCGGATTCGCAGCGCCGAGGCGGCGGCCGAGCTGGCGCGCCAGTGGCACGAGCGGATCTCGGCGTTGGCCGCAGACGGTGCAG
>JASFTI010000451.1:0-3083 GCA_050053635.1 Gemmatimonadales bacterium | reverse complement strand
CCGCGCAAGGAATTCTCACGCAAGGCTAGCCAGTACGCGATACCGGTGTACGCCCGCTTCCGGCGCCCGGAGTTGGAGGAGAAGCTGGGCCGGCTGCGCGAGTTCGCCGAGGAGTTCGACGGCAACGTCATCGAGGAAGGCGATCCGCAGATCGGCGTGGTGAGCCACGGGATCCCCTATCAGTACGTGAAGGAGGTCGCGCCCGACGCCAGCGTCTTCAAGCTGGGCATGGTCTACCCGCTGCCCGAGAAGAGGCTGAAAGAGTTTTGCGCCCGCTTCGACACGGTCTACGTGGTCGAGGAGAGCGAGGGCTTCATCCAGCAGCAGATGGCGAGCTTCGGGATCACCAACGTCGTCGGCAAGGAGAAGTTCACCAACATCGGCGAACTGAGCGCCGATCTGGTTGCGGCCGGCTTGAACGGCACGCCGGTGGCGGCCGACTTCGCTGGCGAAGTGGCCATCCTTCCGAGACCGCCGGTTCTGTGCGCCGGTTGTCCGCACCGCGGTGTCTTCAGCACGCTGAAGAAGCTGGGCGTTCTGGTGACCGGCGACATCGGCTGCTATACCCTCGGCTGCCTGCCGCCCTTCAACGCCATGCACACCACCTTCTGCATGGGCGCCAGCATCGGCAACGCCACGGGGTTCAACAGGGCGGGTGAAGAGAAAGTTGTGGCGGTGATCGGCGATTCCACCTTCCTGCACGCCGGCCTGCCCAGCGTGCTGAGCGCCGCCTATAACAAGGTGCCGACGACGACGATCCTGCTGGACAACGGCACCACGGGCATGACCGGCCATCAGGAGCACCCGGGCACCGGGCATACGCTGAAAGGCGGCACGGCGCCGGCTGTCGACTACGAGTCGCTGATCAAGTCGCTCGGGGTCGAGCACGTCGAGGTCGTCGACCCCTGGGAACTCGAGGCCACCGAGAGAGCGATCGTGTCAGGCCTGGCTCATCCCGGACCTGCGGTGATCATCGCGCGGCGTCACTGCAACCTGCTGCCGGAGGAGAAGGCGAAAGAGCGCACCGCGTACGTGGTGGACGCCGAGGAGTGCATCGTGTGCGAGGACTGCTTCGAGACTGGGTGCCCGGCGCTGGTCTGGGAGGATGACCTCCCGTTCATCCGGGACTGGGAATGCGTTGGCTGCTCGATGTGCTCGCAACTCTGTCCGGTCGATGCGATCGGCGTCGCCGGGGAGGCCTGAGCGATGGCGGTGACCAACGTCTTGATCGCAGGCGTCGGCGGACAAGGAGCGGTCCTGGCCAGCGAGCTGCTGGCGCTCGCCGCCGTAGCTGCCGGCCACGACGTAAAGCAGGGCGAGTTCCATGGCGTCGCGCAGCGGGGCGGTGCGGTGTTCAGCCACGTGCGCTTCGGCGACCGCGTCTATTCGCCCATGGCGCCGCGTGGCGCCGTCGACTATCTGCTGGCTTTGGAGAAGCTGGAGGCCCTGCGCTACGCCCACTTCGTGAAGCCGGGCGGCACGATCATCGTCAACGATCACAAGGTCGAGCCGATCCGCGTCGCCGACCAGCGACCCTACCCGGACGAGGCGATCGATTTTCTCGAGGGCAAGGGCTTCAACGTCGTGGTCATCAAAGCCACTGAGAAGGCCGTCGACTTGGGCAATCACCGGGCGGCCAACGTCGTGCTGTTGGGCGCGCTCTCAGAATCCCTCGACATCCCGCAGGAGACGTGGGAGAGTACCCTCCAAGAACGTATCCCCGAAAAGCTGCTCGCTCTAAACCAGCAGGCACTCGACGCCGGTCGGCAGCCTTGCACGCATTGAACTGCCGTTTCGCACCTTGGCTGCGGACAGCGGACTGAGATCCTATGCAGGCCGGCCGCTGCAGGAACGGGCCGCTGCAGGAACGGGCCGCTGCTGTTAGGCTCCTCTTATCAAGAACGTTGAGAGCGTGAACTCAACGAAGGAGGAGCACGATGATTACAGCAGCGACCCGTACCGGGGAATATGCGGCCAGCGGAGAGATTGTCTACCTCGCGTTGGAGCTAGGAGAGAAGACGTGGAAGCTGGGGTTTACGACGGGGCTGGGTCAGAAACCGCGGCTGCGGACGGTTCGGGCGAGGGATCGGGGAGCGCTGGAGAGCGAGATCGGTTTAGCGAAGAAGCGGTTTGGGCTTGGCGATTCAGCGAGGGTGGTGAGCTGTTACGAATCGGGTCGGGAAGGGTTCTGGCTGCATCGCTACCTGGTGGCGCAAGGGATCGAGAACCGGGTGGTCGATCCTTCGAGCATTGAGGTAAATAGACGGGCGCGGCGAGTGAAGACGGACCGATTGGACGTGGGAAGCTTACTGCGGAAGCTGGTGCGGTATTGGAGTGGAGAGAAGGGGGTGTGGAGTGTGGTGAGGGTGCCGACGGTTGAAGCCGAGGACCGACGGCAGTTGAACCGGGAGCTGCAGGCGCTGAAGCGGGATCGGGCGCGGGTGACAAATCGAATCAAGGGGCTGTTGGCGACCCAGGGGATCCGCATGGCCGTGAAGGGTGATGTGCCGGCGGCGTTGAGGCGTGTGCGGCTGTGGGATGGCTCGCTGCTGCCGGTGGGGCTCCGGTCGAGACTTGGGCGGGAGTGGGCCAAGACGGAGTTGCTGTCTGGTCAGATCGACGAGCTCGAGCGAGAGCGCCGTCGCTTGTTGCGCGAAGGGAAAGATGATGCGTCGGAGCAAGCGCGTCGGCTGTGGCATCTGAAGGCGATCGGAGAAGCGAGCGCCTGGGTGTTTGCGACGGAGTTTTTCAGTTGGCGAGCGTTTCGGAACGGCCGGGAGGTAGGAAGTCTATCGGGGCTCGTGCCGAGTCCCTACCAGAGCGGGGAAAGCAGTCGGGAAGGGGGGATGTCGAAGGCGGGAAACCGTTATGTTCGCGCGATGGCGGTTGAGGTGGCCTGGTGCTGGCTACGCTATCAACCGCAGAGTGCTCTGAGTCACTGGTACGAGGAGCGGTTTGGATCCGGAAGCAGCCGGATCCGGAAGATCGGGATCGTCGCGCTGGCGCGCCGACTGCTGATTGAGTTGTGGCGCTACCTGGAGACGGGGGCGTTACCCGAAGGAGCCGTGCTGCGAGCGTGAGGC
>JASFTI010000450.1:0-3089 GCA_050053635.1 Gemmatimonadales bacterium | reverse complement strand
CTCATGTTTCTCATCCTACTCCACCTTAGCCGTTCTTTTTTTGCCGTAGATGTGATCGCCGATGCGCCGGAGGCGGGCCATCTCCTCCTGGTCGAGGGGCCCGGCGTCCAGCGCCTCGAAATTGTCCTCCATCTGCACTGCGGTCTTGGGGGCCGTGATACAGACGTTCACGTCGGGGTTGGAGAGGACGAAGCGATAGCACTCGGCTGCGGTCAGCGGGCGCTCGCCGGCCGGCATGCGGTTCGGCTTGAGCAGCTTGCGCCAGCAGGTGGCGGTGAAGACCACGACGCCCGGACGGTTTTCCTGCAAGTGCGGGAATACGTCCTGTTCGGCTCCCGTGTGCACGGCGTTGTAGCGGACGTGAAAGAAGTCCACCGGCGCCTTCACCGCGCCGCGGGCGACCTCGCCGAGGAAGGGCCGCTTGTGGCTGGATATGCCCAGCAAGCGCACCTTGCCCCCTTCCCTGAGCCGCTCTAATCGGTCGGTGAGCTTCTGGCTCGGGGGCTTGCGCATGTCCTGAAACAAGAGATCGATCCACTCGAGCTCGAGCTTCTTCAACCAACGCTCCACATAGCTTTCCAGACGGAAGCGCTTAAGAAGCGGCCTGGCCAGCACGATACACAGCTCGTCGCGGTGGCTGGGCGCCAGGTTACGGACGGCCTGCACCATGTTGCCCAGGTTCATAACAGGTGAGATGTAGAGATAGTTGATGCCGTACTCGTGAAAGGCCCGCTCGATGGCCGCCGCGGGTACGCCGTAGCCCGACGCCAAGCCCAGCCGGCTCACCATCAGCCCTGTCCTCCCGAGGGGAACTCGCTGCTTGAAGTCCATTCGCGTCGCTAAGGTTTGTGCGTGCAGGAAGAATCGGCTGACCAGTCGCCGAGCTTCCATGGCATATCACTCTCCGGGTCTCCATACTACTGATAGGATCGATCCTCGGGACCGGCAAGGAGCCCCCGTTGACACGAAGGGACCCATAATGAAATCAGTGAATAGCGTAACAGTCCGCACTTTGACAGTGACCATCCCGGCGCTCGCGCTGTTAGCTGCCTGCTCCGATGGCAGAGGGCCGGTCTCCTTTGACGTGTATACCGAGCCGGAGGATCCGTCACCTGACTCCACCGCAGATTGGTCGGCAGTGGGGCCGGGGTTACACGCCTCGGTCGGTTCGATCGACCGGCTCTATGCCAGGAGTTCCGTCCCAGAGGTGGAGCAGGCCAACGAGTGGAGTAACACTGCATGGCGGGGCGAGAAGGTGTCCGCCCAGTTGGTGTTGTGGTCCAGCGAACCGGTACAACAGATGCACTTCGAGTTCTCCGATTTCGTGAGCGCGAACGGCGATGTTCTCCCGGCGCACATCGCGCGGGCCCGGTTCGTGCGCTATGTAATCACCGACGTGTTCGGTGGCGGGTGTGACAGACGCAAGCCGGAGGACTTTCCCGCCTCTCTCGCGCCGGACGCATTGGACCACGTCGCCACATTCGACAAGGCCCGTAACACGACCCGCCCAGTTTGGATCACGATCGCTGTCCCCCACGACGCCGCGCCCGGAACGTATGCCGCCGCTCTAAGTTTGCATGCCCGCGACCAGGACACGCACACCTTTCGACTCGAGCTGGAAGTCCTGCCGCGAACTCTACCGCCACCCAGCGAGTGGGAGTATCACCTCGACTTGTGGCAGCATCCCTATGCCGTAGCCCGCATGCATGAGGTCGAGCCCTGGTCGGATGCGCATTGGGAGCTGTTGCGACCGCTGACGCAGATGCTGGCCGATGCGGGCCAGAAGGTCATCACGACCACGATTACCGAGAAGCCCTGGGCGGGACAGACTTTCGATCCGTTCGAGTCGATGGTTATCTGGACCAAGAAGGCAGACGGTAGTTGGGAGTTCGACTACACGGTGTTCGACAATTGGGTCGAGTTCATGATCGACTTCGGCATCAAGAAACAGATCAATGCCTACTCGCTGCTCCCGTGGACATCGGCATTCACATATATCGACGAGGCGAGTGGAGAGAAGGTGAGCGTGGAGGTCGAACCCGGTTCGGCCGAGTACGTCGAGCTGTGGACTCCGTTCCTCATCGATTTCAGGTCCCACCTGGAGGAGAAGGGCTGGAACACGATCACCAACCTCGCGATGGACGAGAGCAAGAGCGAACAGATGCAACGGATGCTCAACATGCTGGATGAACTGGCGCCCGAGTTCGGCGTCGCGTTTGCCGACGACCAAAAGTCGTACAAGCTCTACCCCGACCACATCAGAGACCTGTGTGTGTCGTATGCCGCCATCATCGACGAGCCCGACTTGGAGTACCGCAAATCTAAGGGCTATACAAGCACGTTCTACGTCTGCTGTCGCGACCCGTTTCCCAACACGTTTACCTTCTCGCCGCCGGCCGAAGCGACTTTCATCGGCTGGTACACCATGGCTGCAGGGTTCGACGGTTTCTTGCGTTGGGCCTATACCAGTTGGGTCGAGGATCCACTGCACGATTCGCGTTTCAGAACCTGGCCCGCTGGTGATACCTACCTGGTGTACCCCGACGCACGCAGCTCCATCCGGTTCGAGCGCTTGATAGAGGGAATCCAGGATGCCGAGAAGATCAGGATTCTAAGGGAAAAGTTTGCGGCGGCCGGTACCGCAGAGGCGCGACGAAAGCTGGAACTGCTCAACACCACGTTGACCCAGTTCAACATTCACCAACGGCCCGATGACACCGCCGCGCTGGTGAATCGTGGGAAGCGGGTGTTGGAAGCGCTTTCGCGCTAGAAGGGGCATACGAAAGCCGGTTCGCCAGTTCACTGAAATCGGGACGGCGGGATTCGCGTTGCAGGCGCCGCCAGGCGCCTTCATACCGAGCGCCGCGCGGTCCTGCGCGCGGTGCGAGTCGCCACCCGCGACCTCTATGACATAGTCAGCGCTCGGGGGCTGCCCGGCAACGGGCGTCGAACCACAGCGAGGAATCGGGACGGCGGGATTCGCGTTGCAGGCGCCGCCAGGCGCCTTCATACCGAGCGCCGCGCGGTCCTGCGCGCGGTGCGAGTCGCCACCCGCGACCTCTATGACATAGTCAGCGCTCGGGGGCTGC
>JASFTI010000449.1:0-3090 GCA_050053635.1 Gemmatimonadales bacterium | reverse complement strand
GGGCAGCTTGCGACTGACAACACTTGCCTCCGCGACCACGCGCGCTTCCAGGCGCTGCTGGAGAGGATATGCGGGCCGGTTCAAGTCCTGCCGACGGCGCGTTTCGCTACCAGATGCCCAGCAGTTTCCACCACAAACCGCCAACCCCTAGCCACACCGCGATGTTCACCACGCTCACCAGAAGACCGAGCCGCCACCAGTCGGCCAGCTCCACGTAGCCCGAGCCGAACAGCACGGGAGCCGGTCCGGTGCCGTAGTGCGTCATGCTGCTGAAGAGGTTGCTGAAGAAGGCCAATACCAGTGCCGCGAGGAGCGGCGGCGTGCCGACGGCGATCGCGACGCCGAGGAAGGGAGCGTACATGGAGCTCACGTGCGCGGTGTTGCTGGCAAAGAAATAGTGGCTGTAGAAGTAGATGAGGCTGAGCGCGAAAAAGGCCACCAGCCATCCCGACTCCGAGAACCACCCGCTGACGGTGGTGCTGAACCAGGGAATGAAGCCGAGTTGCGTCAGGAATGACGCCATCATGACCAGAGCTGCGAACCAGACCAAAGTATCCCAGGCGCTCTTCTCGCTCAGGATGTCCTCCCAGTCGAGGACACCGGACGCCAAGAGTACCACGAGGCCGAGCATGGCCGTGACCGTCGTGTGGATGGAGAGCGTGTCTGCCAGCATCCAGAACGTCAGCAAGAAAACGAGGCAGCCGAGCATCACCCACTCGCTGCGGGCCATGCTTCCCATCTCCCGCAGTCTCTGCCGCGCCAGCTCCGTCGCCTGTGGCGTCTCCTTTATCTCGGGCGGATAAACCCGGTACAGCAGGTACGGCACCAAGCAGAGGCTTAGAAGCCCGGGGACGAGTGCGGCGAGCGCCCAACCCGCCCAGGTCAGGCGGACGCCCTGATCTCGGGCCAACTGGGCGGCGAGCGGATTAGCGGCCATCGCCGTGAGGAACATGGCGCTGGTGACCACAGTCCCTTGAAACGACGCTTTGGTGAGGAACGCCCCGATGCGGCGGGCTGTGCCGTCTTCCGGCCGGCTCTGATAGGCCTCGGCGACGGAGCGCAAGATCGGAAAGATCACACCGCCAGCACGTGCGGTGTTGCTGGGAATGACGGGTGCGAGCGCGAGGTCGGTAGCGATGAGTCCGTAGCTGAGTCCGAGGGTCCGTCTACCCAGGCGCGCCATGAACAGATACGCGATCCGCGCGCCTAGCCCCGTCTTAATGAAGCCGCGCGAGATGAAGAACGCGAGGACGATTAGCCAGATTACTCGATTGCTGAAACCGGTCAGCGCCTCGCCGATGGTGAGCGTCTGCGTGGCGGCCGTCGCGCAGATCCCGATCATGGCGACGGCGCCCATCGGAAGAGGCCTCAGCATGAGCCCGAGGACCGTGGCGATGAAGATGCCAAGCAGGTGCATGGCCCGAACGTCGACACCTTCAGGGGGCGGAATGAACCAGACCACCGCTCCCACCGCAACGGGTAGCGCAGCCAGGACACGCCCGCGGCTTCCCTTTATTGGGCTTCGGTCACTATCACTCATCAATTAGCATCGGCGCTTGCGGCGCCATCATGGCGCTCAAGTCAAAGCGATAACCGGCCACGAAAGAGGAGAATAGTGGTCCAAAGCCAGTTCGCAAAGCTGTACGCAAGCCCGGGCTAGAGTGGGAATCGACGCGCTAAGGAACACTAGCTTCGGCTGCACTAGCCAAGCGGTTCCGGCAGGCGGCCCGCAACCCGGAACCGCCAGATTGCGTCCGGGCTTGCAGGTACCGAGGTCTGTCGAGCCGGTGTACTGCGGTCTCGTTGTCTCGAGCCCGGCGGCGTCCCATCTTTGTAGCCATTGCGAACCAGCAGCTGGAGGGGCAAGCGATGCGAAACAGGGGTGAGTCCGTGCGACGGGCGTCGGTTCTCTTTCTGATCCTCGGTGTCGTTCTCGCGATACCTGCAGCCGGCCTCGGACAGTCTGCGGGAGAGCGTTTTCCGGCCGACCGTTGGATGCGCTATGCGAATGTCGAGCAGGCCGGTTTTGACTCTGCAAGACTGGCGGCGGCACGGGAGGCGTGGGAAGGACTGCCCTCTTCGGCCTTCTTGGTGGTTGCCGACGGCGCGGTCGTGGCCGCCTGGGGCGAAGTCGAGCGACGCTTCATGTGTCATTCGGTGCGTAAGAGTTTCCTCTCGGCGCTCTACGGGATTTACTGGGACCGCGGCGAGATCGAACTCAACAAGACGTTGGCCGATCTCGGCATCGACGATGAGCCGGACCCGCTTCTGGAGACCGAAAAACGGGCGCGGATCCTCGATCTGCTCAAGGCGCGCTCCGGGGTTTTCCATCCCGCGGCCTATGCGGGCCGTACGGACTCGCGGCCGCGCGGAAGCGAAGGTCCGGGTCGCTACTTCGCCTACAACAATTGGGACTTCAACACTTCGGCCACGATCCTGATGCAGGTGACGGGAGACGACGTGTTCGAGGCCTTCGATCAGTACTTCGGTGAGCCGCTGCAGATGGAAGACTGGCGCATTTCGGACGGCTACTATCACTACGAGCGCGACAAGTCGAAATACCCGGCTTACCCCTTCCGCATGTCGGCGCGCGACGCGGCTCGCTTCGGGTTGCTGTTCGCCCGCGATGGGATGTGGGATGGCGAACGGATTCTCTCCGAACACTGGGTTCGCCGCAGCTCCGCCCTCTACTCGATCGACAACGACATCATGGGGTACGGTTTCTACTGGTGGGTCCTCCGCGAGCCACGCTTCACCCGTCACGGGATGTTCGCGGCGCTCGGTGTGGGCAACCAGATGATCGCGGTGCTCCCCAAATCCGATCTGGTAATCGTTAATCGTGCCAACACCTACCAGGGCGAGGGTACTCCGACTGGGGCGCTGCTCGATCTGATCGAGCAGGTGCTCGAGGCGCGCACGGGCACTTCGGCCGCAGACCCGCAGCTCACGATACTGGAAGTCCGCGCCGACCCGAAGATCACCCAGGTTTCGGATGACCGCCTCGGTGAGTTCGTCGGCGAGTGGGAGTTCCCACCACCACCGCTGGGTCTGCCCTCGCGCACGACGGTCCGCATCACAGCCGGCGCGGGT
>JASFTI010000448.1:0-3092 GCA_050053635.1 Gemmatimonadales bacterium | reverse complement strand
CGTCGTCCGCCGAGTATGCCGTACAGGTTCTTCATCCCTATGGTGCAACGGGTGAGCGAGTGTTGCTTGACGATCGGCATGTTGATCAGCCGGTCGGCCTGGACGAAGTGCTTCAATACCGGCCATCGGGTCAGCACGCCGCCGCCGAGATCGACATCGACGAAGTCTTCCGGTGCCGGAAGCATCACACTGGCTCCCGCCGCCTCGCCGGCTGCCTTGATGCCGGAACGCAGGAAGCTGCGTCGCGGATCGTTGCAACTGACGTCGGCGACGATCACCTCCTCGGCGCCCGCCGCCAGGCACAGCCGGACCATCTCACTCACGAGGGCTGGATGCGTGTTCGCGCCTTGCGCCGGATTGCGATCCCAACCGACGTTCGGCTTCAGCACGACCCGCTCGCCCGTTCGAACGAACCGCCCGACGCCGCCGATGGCATCGAGCGCGGCGCCCAGAGCCGCGGCAGGATCGCTATTAGCGGCGGAAGTCAATGTGGGGAGCGCCGGATCGGGCGGTACCTCGAAGCTGGCCGTCTTGACGAACAGCGACCGGTGCCGCGTCGTCTCGCGGTTGTGGAAGGCCAGACCGGTGCCGCCGGTTGCCGCAGCCAGTGCCACGGCGGGGCCCGTCTTCCTCAGAAAGTCCCTGCGGTCCATTCCCTTTCGTTGCCTCCTGCGGGTTCCGCCCAGTATACGACGGCTCCTGAGCCGCGGCAAATTTCGTCCCGCGTCTCGGGCCGGCAGCGGAATCTCCGCTCGGGTGTTATTATCTCGGTGGATGCGGAGTGCCGGGTCTTCCCCACCCCACCAAGCTGTTCCAGACAGGCTGTTGAAGCGAACCGACTCACGCCGGCCCGTAAGGAGCTGCATCATGAGCGAGAAATCGAAGTCCGCCCGTGAGCACGACGAGATCTCCCGCAGGAACTTCGTGAAAGTCAGTGGCGCGGTCCTGGCCGGGGGGGCGGCGCTGGGTGGCGGCGCGATACCGGCTGCCGCCGGCACGAAGCCCAGCTTGTTCCCCACCCTGCCGCGACAGGATGCGCGGATCCAGAGCTATCGCACTCTGGGCCGCACCGGCTGGCGCGTCTCCGACGTCGGCATGGGCACCGTACCGCTCAGAGAGTCGAACGTCGTCCGCTACGCGTACGACAGAGGGGTCAACTATTTCGACACGGCCGAGGGCTACGGGCGTGGGGCCGCCGAGCGTGCGATCGGCGAAGCGATGCAGCACATGGACCGGGACAAGATCTTCATCGCCTCGAAGTGTCGCGTCGGGAATGACGACACGGCAGAGCAGATCGTCGATCGCGTGCGTGCGAGCCTCGAGCGCCTGCAGACCGACCACGTCGACGCCTACGGCATACACCTGGCTTCGACGGTAGAGCTGCTGAGCCACTCCGGCTACCACGCGGCGATCGACCAGCTCAAGGCCGAAGGACGGGTCCGCTTCAAGAGCGTTTCCTACCACGGCCCCGGGCGACCGGACCAGCAGAGCATGGCCGACGTGTTGGTGGCCGCCGCCGAGGACGGTCGGTTCGACCTAATGCTGTTGGTTTACAACTTCCTGAACCACGAGGAGGGCGACCGAATCATCGCGGCCTGCAAGGCCAACAACGTAGGAACCACCGCGATGAAGACCGCGCCGGGTGTGCTGCGTTGGCAGCCCGTCGACCCCGACAACCTCTCGGAACAACAGGAACGGTACATTGAGCGCATGACGAGTCGCGGCCAGAGCCGCGAGTCGGCGATCGAGCGGCTCGAGGCCCGGGCCCAGCGGCAAAAGGACCTGTACGATCGCACGCGGCCCTTCGTCGAGCAGTACGGGCTGCTCACTGAAGAGCAGCTACGGCTGGGCAGCATCCATTGGGTGCTCCAAAACCCCGACATGCATACGGCGTGCATCGCGTTCACCGATTTCGACCTCGTTGACAAAGTGGTGCCGCTCTCCGGCACGCAATTGGGCGCGGCGGAAGCGCGGATGCTGGAAGAGTGCAGGCTGGCGCTCAACGATCAGTACTGTCGTCACGGCTGTGCCGCGTGCAGCGCGTCCTGTCCTTACGACGTACCGGTGAGTACTGTCATGCGCTACGCCTACTACTACGAGGGTCAGGGGTACGAGAAGTACGCCATGACGTTGTACGAGGGCCTAGAAGGCAGGAACGCCTCTACCTGCGCCGATTGCGCCGGCGCCTGCGCCGGCGCCTGCCCCTTCGGGATCGACATACAACCCAACATGCTTCAAGTACACGATCTGCTGACCCTAGTGTGAACGAGAGCGCACGGATGAAACGCCCATCGCTTACGGTACTCGTCGTTGCAGTCTCATTTCTTGCCTGCTCAGACGGAGGTTCCGACTTCCCCGAGGTCGAAGGCTGGACCCTGGCCAGCGAAGTACTGACCTACGACGCCGACAACCTGTGGGAGTACATAAACGGAGCGGCCGAGCTGTTCGTCCAGTACGACGTGCAGACCTGCAGGACCGCCGACCTCACCTCGGGCGATCTCGTGGTCACCGTCGATCTCTACGACATGGGCTCGCCGCTCAATGCTTTCGGCGTGTTCAAGCAAGAGAACCCCGGAGGACCGCCTCTCGCCGGGGCGACTTTGGCGGTCGTCTCTCTTCCATACCAGGCGCTCCTATTAGAAGGCGCCACGTATGCCAAGGTGAACGCCATCGAAGGCGAGCTGACCGACGCGAGCGGTCGTGAGCTGCTCGAGGCGCTGGCCCGCGCGCTGCCCGGCGAGCCTACCCTACCCGCCGAGCTGGGACTGTTACCCGAGGAGGGCAAGGTCGCAGGCAGCGAGGGATATCAGCGTCAGGCCTTCCTGGGGCTCAGCGAGCTTCCCGGCTGTGTCTACGCCGACTACTCCGGCCCTGCCGACGCGACCTGGCAGGGCTTCGTAGTCGTGCCGCCGGCCGGCTCGTCACCGACATCGGTGTGGGAAGCGCTGGCCGCGGACTGGGCGACCCTGGAGGAGCGCGGGCTCACGGTCCTGTACCGCGAGATCCCCTATCGCGGTCTGGTGGGTGTGACGGTGGTCGACGGGTCGATCGTCGGAGCATCCGGCGCCGCCGACCAGGCGGAGCTACTCGGT
>JASFTI010000447.1:0-3118 GCA_050053635.1 Gemmatimonadales bacterium | reverse complement strand
AGTCTCGATCCCGGTGGTGCGTGATGCGGGGAGCAAGCTGAAGGGCGACGGCGCACCGGATTGCATAGTCTGGGGCACTGTGGTCCCGTCGCTTTCGGTAAGCCACATCGCACGTGAGGTCTGGCTCGACGCGGGGCTCGAGCCCCACGTGCCGGCTTTGACGGTGGTGCAGCAGTGTGCCACGAGCTTGGCGGCGGCGACACACGCTGCGGCACAGATGAAGGCTGGCCGTATCGAGCTGGCACTGTGTGGGGGCTCGGAGGCGATGAGCCAGACGCAGGTGGGACTGACGCGTGGAATGAGCCAGACGATCCGGCGCGTCGCTCAGGCGAAAGGGCCTGCGGCTGCGTTGAAGGCGCTGGGCCGGCTGCGGCCCGGTCACCTGAAGTTGCGTGTGCCGAGCGTCAAGGAACGGACCTCCGGGCTGACGATGGGAGAGCATGCGGAGATCACCGCCAAAGAGTGGAAGCTGGAGAGAGAGAATCAGGACCGTTTCGCCCTGGCGAGTCATGAGAACGCGGTTGCGGCGTGGGAGCGCGGTTTCTTCGACGATCTGGTGATCGAATCGGACGCCTTCCCCGGATTCACCCGCGACGGGATCCCGCGCGCCGACACCTCGTTGGCGAAGCTGGCGAAGCTACGACCGGTATTCGACCGGAGACAGGGAACGCTGACCGCCGGCAACTCATCGCCGCTCACCGACGGCGCGGCGGCCTGCTGGGTGGCTAGCGAGCGGGGGCTGGAGCGGTTCGAGGAACCGCCCTATCGCGCTCGCCTGCTGGACTGGGAGGTGGCAGGAGTCGACATGGAGCGCGACGGCCTGCTCATGGCGCCCACTCTGGCGATCCCGCGCCTGCTGGCCCGCCACGGTCTCGGCTACGCCGACATCGCGCTCTGGGAGATCCACGAGGCGTTCGCCGCACAGGTGCTGTGCACGATCGAAGCACTGAACAGCCGGGAGTGGTTGAGCGAGCGGGCCGGCGTCAGTTCTGATCTCGGCCGGGTGCCGGAAGAGCGGATCAACCCGAACGGCGGCAGCGTGGCGCTGGGTCACCCGTTCGGCGCGACCGGGGCACGGATCGTCTCGCAGGCCGTAAAGCAGCTTCAGACGATGGGTGGGCTGGCGGTGATCAGCATCTGCGCGGCCGGCGGGCTGGGCCACGTCGCCCTGCTGGAGGCCGTCTAGCACGACGCCGCAGCTGGAAGGCCGGCAGGGTCGGATTACTGGCCGACGTCCTCGGCAGCCTCCTCGACGGCCCGCTCGTGCTCGCCGACGGTCCGCTCGGCGAAGTCCTGCACGCCGTGGACCATGCGAACGAAGACCATGTTCTCGTGGTTGTTCGCGTCCCTGAAGCCGGTGCAGTAGCCGAGGCTGACGCCGAGCAGGAACATGAAGATACGACGAATTGCGTGTTCCATGCGGTCCCCTCCTCCCCCGATTGCCGGCCGCCGGGGTTGCCACCCCGCAGCCCTAGACTAATATAGCCACCGCGGCGCCGAAACGCCTACGATCGCCACCTGGCAGGGGACTCACCGCACCCCCCTACGAGCTTCCTTGTCAGGAGCCTTACGAAAGGAAGGGACGGGGCGAGACATCCGCGCAAGGCCCGGGAGAAAAGGGAAGTGAGTCAACCTTACGCGGTGCCGTTAGGCTCGTCTGCCCCGTCACCCTGTTAAACCACCGAAACTACCCGAAAGTTCCGTAACCCGGTGAGCCGTGGCGGCCTGCGAACCTCTCGCGTCTACGGGATCAGGCCAGCCATGATGTCGAGGCCGACCGCGAAACCCTCGACATCCTGGGTCCCTAGTATGTAGCCGAGCTGGAGGCCGACGTTGATGAAGGGTGCCGGGTTATAGCCGACGCGTATCCAGGGATAGCCGACGAACATCGACTCGCGGCGGCGCCGCAGTTCCTCGAGCGCGCCGCTCACGCTGACGATTTCCTCGATCGTCAGAACGCCACCGCCGGCCATGCCTCCGATCGCCAACTCCAGGTTCTGTTGCACCACCAGATACTCGGCCGTAAAGCCTCCGGCCGAGAACCCACCCTGGACGCGATTGCCGCCGGAGTTGATCCCCTCGTCTACGAATCCGCCGCCGAAGGCGCCACCGCCGAGACGCACCTTGCCCGTCTGCAGGAAGCCGCGGCCACCCATCGCTACGACGCCGCCGACTTCGCGGCCGAAGCTGCGATCGGAATCGACCCCCGGATCCACATATACGAGCCAGAAGCCGCCGCCGCCGCCGAAATCGCCGCCAAACCGCTGAGCGCAGGCCGGACCGGGCAGAAGTAGAAGCACGGCGCTCGACAGCAATAGCGTGATCGCTCTGTTCACCCGTCCTCCTCGTAATCCGCTCTCAGGTCACTCGGGGGTGCCGCCGCCCAGATTGGCGCGGGCCGCCTCGAGCATCGCCTGAATGCGAGGCGAACCCTGATCCGGCGGAACCACCTCGACGTAGTGCTCCCAAGCCTCCACGGCGGTAGCGTAGTCACCCCTCATGAACGAGACCATCCCTTTGAACTGCAGAGCCTCGGCAAAGTCAGGATCGACGGCCAACGCGTCATCGAACGTGGGGATCACGCCTTCCGGGTGACCCATGGAAAAAAGCAGCATGCCGAGATGCGTGAGCGCCTCGGGTTCGTTCGGATCGATGGCCAGAGCCTGCTGAGTGACGAAATTCAGTTCTTCGTATCGCTGCAGGAGGAGATACGTATGCCCCAGCTCGACCAATGCCTCGAGGTTCTGGGGGTCGGCGGCGACGATATCCTCCAGCGATCGCAGCCGCTCCATATCGACTTGACCTACCGGCGCATTCGCCGGGACGCCCATTCCCTGGCCGGGAATCGATCCGGTGATCGAGTCGTCACCCGCTCGCGGGCGAAGCGCCGTGGACAGCACCAGATAGGCAAGCGCCACGAACGCGATGCCGGCAGCCGTCCAGCCGATAGCGCCGGGCACCCAGGAGCGGCTCGGCGCCGCCGTCTCAGTCGTTACAGCCTCGGCGCCAGTGCCGGCGGTGTAGCGCTCGGCAACGCTCAGCTCGCTCTCGAGGCGGGCGATCTCGGCTTCGTAGCGCCCGCGCAGCTCATCGTAGTCGGCGTCGGAGAGGTTGCCTG
>JASFTI010000446.1:0-3120 GCA_050053635.1 Gemmatimonadales bacterium | reverse complement strand
TCTTCCGCCGACGGGCCGACAACTTCGAGCTCGGTCAGCGAAAGCTCGTATCCGCCGGGCGCGCGCTTGTCCTCCCGCACCGAGCCGCGGAGCTTCACGCTCGCCTCATAGTCGAGTCCCTCGAGTCGCGACCAAACCTCCGGCGACACGTCGCCCGCGCTCAGCACGCCCTGCACCAGCCCCGTGCCGTCGCGTACTATGAGGAACGCGATCTTGCCGCTCGAGCGCAGGTTGTGCACCCAGCCCAGGACCGACACCTCGTCGCCGACGTGATCAGCCAGCTCTCTTATCTGGACGTGCTCGCTCATCTCTCATGCACCCTCTTTCGGGCGCGCAACTTAGACCGGGCCTGGCAGAGTGTCAAAGGGAGGTATATACCACTTCCTGCTTCCCTACCTCCCCTGCAGCGCGCCTGCCAATAGTCCACTTGATGTAAGCCCATTAACACGTTATATAGCAATCACTTAGTCGATATGACATCAACCTACATCGAAGAGACGCAGCCGCTCTCGATATTCGGTCCGCAGCGCCTGGCCCAGCGCTCGGTGCTCGCCTTTCTCCAGCTGTGGGTCGGCGGCGACGATGCGGGCGGCGGCGTCGCGGGCGGCGTGGAGCAGCGGCTCGTCGCGCTCGAGGTCGGCGAAGGCGAATTCCGGCAGACCGTGTTGGCGAGCCCCGAAGAAGTCGCCGTAGCCACGGAGGCGCAGGTCGGCGCGGGCGATCTCGAACCCGTCGTTCGTAGCGGCAAAGATCTCCAGCCGCTCGGGTGGTTCCCTGCCCCCGTGGATGACGATGCAGTAGCTCTGCTCGGCGCCGCGTCCGACGCGCCCGCGCAGCTGGTGCAGCTGCGAGAGACCGAAGCGTTCGGCCCCTTCGACGATCATGACAGTGGCGTTCGGCACGTCGATGCCCACTTCGATGACGGTAGTGGAGACGAGGACGTTTATCTTGCCGGCGACGAAGTTGCGCATCGTTTCGTCCTTCAGGTCAGCGGCCATCCGCCCGTGGATGAGCGCGACGCTGAGGTCGGACAGCACGTCGTTCGACAGATGCTCGTAGGCCTCGGTGGCTGACCGTACGTCGAGGGCCTCCGATTCCTCGATCACTGGATAGACCACGTAGGCCTGACGGCCCGCCTCGACCTCGGTGCGGACGAACTCGAAGACGCGGGGTCCAGCCGACTCGCCGCGCAGCACGGTCTTCACTGGCCGCCGGCCTGGCGGCAGTTCATCCAGCACCGAAACGTCCAGATCGCCATAGAAGGTCAAGGCGAGCGAGCGCGGAATCGGTGTGGCCGACATGACGAGTACGTCTGGCTCGGCGCCGGCTCTGCGAAGCTGCAACCGTTGACGGACACCGAACCGGTGCTGCTCGTCGATGATCACGAGCCCCAATCGCTGAAACTCGACGTCCTCTTGTATGAGGGCGTGCGTCCCGATGATGAGCTGTGCTTCGCCGCCAGCGATTCGCTGTAGCGCGTCCCGACGCTGGGGGGCACGCAGACCACCTCGTAGCAGCTCAACGCTGATGGGCAAATCGGCCAGCATCTCCGTCACAGTTTTGTGGTGCTGCTCGGCCAGCAGCTCGGTGGGCGCCATCAGCGCCGCCTGGTAGCCGTTATCCACAGTACGCAGCATGGCGAACAGGGCGACCACCGTCTTACCGCTGCCCACATCGCCTTGCAGCAGCCGGTTCATCGGCCGCGGCAGCTTCATATCACGGGAGATCTCGGAGAGCACCTTCTTCTGCGCCGTGGTCAGGTCGAACGGAAGCGACTGAGTGAAAGACCGAACCAGGCCGTTCTTGCGCTCGAATGCGATGCCCTGGCGTTTCTCACGGTTCTCGTAGCGGGCGCGCGCATAGAGCAGTTGGAGGATGAAGAGCTCATCGAAGGCGAGCCGACGTCGCGCCTCTTCGGCCCGCGCCAGCGTCGGCGGCCGGTGTAGCCAGTCCAACGCGTCACGCAGATTCGCCAGCTCCAACTGGCGGCGCAGGTCATCGGGCACGACGTCGTCGGCATCGTCCACCGCGGCGAGCAGCGCGTCCAAGTTCTGCCGGACGATATGGCGGATCTGGCGGTGGCTGAGTCCGGCGGTCGCCGGGTAGACGGGAAAGACCGTGCCCTCCTCGTCGACGGGCTCGCCGGCGCGGGCAAGGATGGTGAATTCGCGCGGCTGGATCTGGCGGCCGTGAAAGAAGCGGACCGGCCCGGAGACGAGCAGCGTGTCGCCCTTCCGTATGGTGCGGTCGAGAAACGGCTGACCGGGCCAGGAGCACTCGATGAGGCCGCTCGAGTCCCTGATCACGGCTTGGAAGAACCGGAGGCCGCGTCGCGTCGGGATGACACCTTTCGATACGACCTCGCCGATCGCCGTCGCGTCCATGCCCGGCGCCAGCTTGGCGATCGGACTCACCGTCGTGGCGTCCTCGTAGCGGTGTGGCCCGTGGCGCAGCAGGTCGCGCGCCGTTCGGATGCCGAGCTTGGCCAGCGCCTCGGCACGGCGCGGCCCGACGCCCTTCAGGTACTGAACGGGTTGGTCAAGGAGATGAGCGTCACCCATCGGATCAGTTGCACAGCTAGCGAAGTCCGATCAGGCGGCGAACCGCCCACTCGGCACAGAAAAGAGCAATCAGAACGAGATATGGCCACCCCAGCGTCGCGAGCCCTCTGCGGCCGACGTCCCCGTCTCCGGCGGCTGTCGACTCGGCTGGCTCCACCAGCGCAGTCACCGCCGGCAGCAGCTCGCGTGTGAAGACCTCGACCTCCGCCGGGCCGGTCGCTGTCGTCAGACGCTCCGCCGTGTGAGCACGGGCCCGATAGCGATACCTACCTGGCGGCAAAGAGACCCTCAGCGTGTCGGCTGCGCCGGCCCTCCCGGCCCAAACGACGGTGGAGTCCTGGTCCGCAACCTCGACGACCAGGGAATCGACACGGCTCGGCACCACCCAGGCGAGCGCCTCACCACGCTCGACGGCACGGCGAAGCGGCTGCAGCGCAGGACCGGCACCATCGCGGCCGCTCAAGAGCCAGCCCGCCACACCAGTCCAGAGCGTGCGATACAACTGCCGGCCAGCCCCGCGGCGAAACGCCCAGCGCCAGTGCCCCTCGGCGCAGGCGAT
>JASFTI010000445.1:0-3125 GCA_050053635.1 Gemmatimonadales bacterium | reverse complement strand
CCTGCACCTCTACCAGGACCGGGCGCGTGCCCTCGAGCGCCGCGACGACCGCCGAGCCGCTGGTCACCTCCTGCCGGCCTTGGAGGAAGAGCGCCGACGGATTGTCCACCGGCTCCAGCCCGGCGGCGCCCATTCGAAACAGCGCGATCTCGTCGGCAGCGCCGAAGCGGTTCTTGGTGCCGCGCACGATGCGATGGTCGAGGCCGGTGGGCGACTCGAAGTAGAGGACGACGTCGACGATGTGCTCCAGCGTCTTCGGGCCGGCGATGCCACCCTCCTTGGTCACGTGCCCGACCAGGAATGCCGCCATCTCGCGACGCTTCGCCACGCGCTGCAGTGCCGCCGCTACCTCACGCACCTGGGCCACGCTGCCCGGCGCGCTCTCCAAGCGGTCCGTATAAAGCGTCTGGACCGAATCGATGACCAGGACATCGGGCTCGAGCTGCTCGACCCGATCGATCACCACCTCGGCCGCCGTCTCGGCCAGCATCAGAACGTCGTCGCACGGCTCGGGCAGCCGCTGCGCCCGCAGCTTCACCTGGTACGCCGACTCTTCGCCCGAGACGTAGAGCACCCGGTGGCCCGCAGCCGCCAGGCGCGCCGAGACCTGCAGCAACAGGGTCGACTTACCGATCCCCGGCTCGCCGCCCAGCAAGACCAGCGAGCCCGGTACCACGCCGCCACCGAGGACGAAATCGAGCTCGTCCAGGCCGATCTGCCAGCGCGGCCGCTCGACCCCTTCCACATCGGCGAGCGAGATGGCGCGCGACTCGGCGCCGCGGTCGGTTCCCACGCGCTGGGCGGCCGGCGCCGG
Source organism: Gemmatimonadales bacterium (assembly GCA_050053635.1). Taxonomy (GTDB): domain Bacteria; phylum Gemmatimonadota; class Gemmatimonadetes; order Palauibacterales; family KS3-K002. The sequence continues at coordinate 2,311 of JASFTI010000445.1, read as the reverse complement.
TCGCACCCGCTCCTCGACCAGCGTGTTCCACTCCTTGCAGTGGGGGCACTGGCCTTCCCAGCGGTGGGTTTCGCCGCCGCATTCGGTGCAGAGGTAGATGGTGCGAACCTTAGGCATTCGATTGAATGAGTCGTAGGCAGAGTCTGTTCAAGTGAACATCGAACTTCGAGCCAATAGCCGAACGTCCGACCCCTAAGGTTGAACGCCTAACGTCGAACTCCGATGCATCGCGGTTCGACGCTAGGCGCCGGACGTTCAAATTTCGATGTTCTGCAGTGACGCTGGAAATCGAACCTCGAACTTCGAACTTCGAACTTCGAATTTCGATTCTCACCGTCATGCGGGCTCGGCTGCTACCCGGGAAACGGACTCGAACCGCGTGTACTCCTTGCGGAAGTAAAGATCGACCGTCCCGGTGGGCCCATTACGCTGCTTGCTGCAGATCAGCTCCGCCTTCCCTTCCTGCGACTCGCCCTCCAGGCCGCCCTCACCGCGTGAGTACATCTCGGGCCGGAAGACGAAGAGCACGACGTCGGCGTCCTGCTCGATGGCACCGGACTCGCGCAGGTCGGCGAGTTGCGGCCGGTGGTCGGTCCGCTGTTCGGGCGCCCGCGACAGCTGGGACAGGGCGATGACCGGGACGGCCAGCTCCTTGGCCACGGCTTTGAGCGCGCCGGAGATCGCGCTGATCTCCTGCACGCGACTCTCGGAGCGGGGCCCGCGCATCAGCTGAAGGTAGTCGACCACTATCAACCCAAGATCAACTTCCGCCTTGAGGCGGCGCGCTTTGGCCCGCAGCTCGAGCGCCGTGATCGCCGGCGTGTCGTCGATCCAGATCGGCGCCGTGTTCAGGTGCCCGGCCGCCGTCGCCAGCTGCATGTACTCCTGCTCCGACAGCCTGCCGCGCCTCAGGTTCTGCGAGTTGACCTGGCCCTCCGCACAGAGCAGCCGCTGCACGATCGCTTCCTTCGCCATCTCCAGAGAGAAGAGCGCCACGGCGGTACCGTGCTCGATGGCGGCGTGCTGGATGAAGTTCAGCACCAACGACGTCTTACCCATCGACGGGCGGCCGGCGATGACGATCAGGTCCGACCGTTGGAAGCCGGCGGTCAGGTTATCGAGGTCCGGGAAGCCGCTGGGCACACCGGTGACCGCGCCCTTCGCCGCCTGCAGCCGCTCGATGTCCTCGAACGCCGGCCAGAGGACCTCTTTGATCCAGATGAAGCCACGGCGCTGACCCGCCTGTGAGATCTGGAAGATCCGCTGCTCGGCACGATCGATCGTGTCCTCCACCGCATCGCCCGAGGAGTCGAACGCGTCGCGGATCGTGTCGGTCGACGCTTCGATCAGCCGCCTGAGCAGCGCTCGGTCACGAAGGATCTTGGCGTGGTACTCGATGTTGGCGGCGGTGGGCACCGCCTCCATGAGCTCCGCCAGGTAGGCCGGGCCGCCGATCGAGTCCAGCTCGCCGCCACCACGCAACTCCTCGGTCAGCGTCACCGGATCGATGGCCTCGCCGCGCTCGAACAGCCGCCGCATCGCACGGTAGAGCCGCCGGTTCGCCTCCCGGTAGAACATCCCGTCGTCGACCAGCTCCACCGCCTTGGCGACGGCGTCGGTATCGATCAGCATGCCGCCCAGGACGGAGATCTCGGCCTCGGGCGACCAGGGGGCTCCTCGCTCGGCGAAGGCGTCGGACGCCCGCACGCCGCCGGACCCCGCGCCGGACTCCTGCCAGTCAGCCACTGCCACCTCCCGGCGCTCGGCCGCCCGCCTCATCATAAATGCGGCGCAACACCTTGAGATCCTCCCACGTCGGCCGCTTCCACTGCTGATTGCGCAGCAGCGCAGCGGGATGGTAGGTCACAACGACTGGAACACCCATGAACTCGTGCGTCGCGCCACGCAGGCGGCCCAGCGATGCCTCGGTGGCCAGCAGCGTCTGGGCGGCGAATCGGCCGAAGGCGCAGATCGCCTTCGGCGCCACGAGCTCCACTTGCTTACGAAGATAAGGCCGGCAGGCCGCAACTTCATCTGCCACGGGATCGCGGTTCTGGGGAGGCCGGCACTTCAGCACGTTGCAGATGAAGACCTCGTCGCGGCGGAACCCGATAGCCGCCAGCATCTTGTCCAGCAGCTTTCCGGCGGGTCCCACGAACGGCCGGCCCTGCCGATCCTCTTCGTAGCCCGGCGCCTCGCCGACCACCAGCAGGTCGGCCTGGCTGTCACCCTCACCGAAGACCACCGCCGTTCGGCCCTCGGCCAGCCGGCAGCGCCTGCAGGCGAGTACCTCGACCCGCAGCTCATCGAA
>JASFTI010000444.1:0-3147 GCA_050053635.1 Gemmatimonadales bacterium | reverse complement strand
CACTGCAGGTGCTCGATTCGATGAGGGAGCGCCAAGCCGTCGGAGCCGGCACGCTCCAGGGTATCGAGCACCATGCGCACGGCGGCATCGCCGATGGCGTGGACGGTTGCCGAGAGGCCGGCGGCCCGCGCCCGCTCTATGTCCGCTGCCAGTTCCTCCGGCTCGAGCCGCCGGATGCCGTAACCCTCCGCATCTGCGTAGGGCTCGAGCATCCAGGCGGTGCGCGAGCCGAGGGCGCCGTCGCTGAAGTACTTGATCCCGCCGACTCGCAGCCACTCGCTGCCGAAGCCGCTAGCGATGCCGCACTCGATCAGCGTGTCCAGGTAGCGCTGCGGAAAGTGGTGGAGGATGCGGAGGTCGAGCTCGCCGGCGAGCTCGAGGCGTTCTAACGCGTGGAACGAGTCCGGTGCCTCAACCGAGTGTACCGCCGTCACTCCGAGACGGTGCAGCGCCGTCTGCCCCTGCAGCAGGGCCGCCCGGCGCTCCGCCGCGCTGGGCCGCGGCCGACCCTCGTACCACCAATCGAGGGCACGCTCCTTCAGCAGACCGGTAGGTCGGCCTTCAAGATCCCGCTCCAGCGTGCCGCCGGGTGGGTCGCTGCGGTTCTCGAGGATTCCCAGCCGGCGCATCGCCTCCGAGCTCAGCCAGCCGCAATGAAGATCGTGGGCGACCAGGGCGACGGCCCGGCCCCGCGACGCGGCATCCAGATCGGCCAGAGCAGCCTCGCGCCGCAACGCCGGATCCCAACCCTTGAACTCGAGCCAGGCCTCCGGCGGCGCCGAGTCGGCGCACCGCCTGATCGATGCCAGGGCATCTACCATCGTGCCGGCATCCGACAGGTCCGGCGTCGTCCGGCCGAGCGCCCACTCGCTCAAGTGGATGTGTGAGTCCGTCAGTCCGGGCACGACCGTCGCCGGCCGCAGGTCGAGCCACTCGCCGCTACCACCGACCAGCGAGCCGATCTCGTCTTGCGAACCGATCGCCGCTATCCGCCCGGCCCGAACCGCCAGGCACTCGACCGCCGGGCGCTCGCGATCCAGCGTGCGAATCAGACCCGCGCGCACCGCTAGCAGGCGCCGGCTCGTCATCTCCCGTCTTCGCTGGACTGATGCCCCGCTAATCGAGCTGCAGCTCGAGGTCGGCGACCAGCTCCGGACGGTGACGGGCGATCCACTCGTGCAGCATCTTCACCTGAACCATCGAGAGCTTCTGCAGCACCGGGAGGGGCAATCCCGGGATTACCGCGGCCAGCGAGCGCCGTAACAGGTAGTCCCGCTGCTTCCTGCGCAGCGTGGCAGACATGGCCGGCCCGCTGGGGGTGTCGGGGATCGGTTCGAGCAGAGTCCGGAAACTGTGGATCTGTCGATCTGAGAACTTCTTGGGGATCTGGTGGCGACGGTTGCCCACGAGGAAGGTACCGTCTGGGTCGACCGTGATCGATCTAGCCATCAGCCTTCCTTGCCGGATGTGTCGAAGAGACTCGCTCCCGGCCCCTCAAAAAGGGCGCCTACGTTACATTTTTCAGTGGATCCAGCGTTACGAATCTACGACAGCGGCCGCCGAATCGCAACAAAGCAGCAAGACCAGCGTTCAGGCCAGTTGACCCCTGGGGCTGGGGGCATCCATGACCCAAAGGGACACGCTCTTGAGGTGGCGCTCATCGATCATGACCTCGAAGGAGTAGTCGCCGGGCTTGGGGAAGCTGATGCCGCTAAGCCCCATAATGACGTGGGGCTTGATGGGTCTACCCGGAGGTCCGCCGGGGACCTTGAGGGGCCCCTCGGCCTTGAAGAGCTGGGCGCCATCGGCGTCCATCAGGCGAATCTGCAGCTGATGGGAGCCCTGATCGGTGAAGTCGGCGCGGACCCGCAGGACGAAGACCATGGCAGCGTGGCGAAAGGGAAACTCCCGGGCCCAGATGGTATCGAAGACCCCGAGGATATTGAGCTTCCCCTCCTGGCTGACGTTGGCTCCGTCAGCGACGACGGCGAGGTCTACCTCCATCGGGCCGGCTCCGGGGCGGGTTCAGCTCTTAGGTGGCTTAGCGCCGCTCTTCGATTGGGAAGAGGACCCGAAGTTGCGCTCCAACGGGCCGAAATGGCGTTCCAGCGGGCCGAAGTGACGCTCCAGCGAACCGAAGTTGCTCTGGATGGGACCGAAGTGCCTTTCCAAAGGCCCGAAGTGCCGCTCTTCCACGACCCCGTCGGTAGACGGCCCCGTAGGGATCACCAGCCGCCCAGCAATCAGACGTCTACAGTTGACGAGCACGGTCCTCATGCCGTTCGGAGTGGGTACGATCCGCTCCTGACAGGCGATGGCAGGCGTGGTCGGCGCCTGTTGCCGTGTCACGTCCTCCTCCGGCACCATGACGCAGCCCTTCGGTAGACTGCGGCCGCGGATCAGGCCGTTGGGCTCCTTGCGGAGAACGCAGTCGCGCTGCCCTGGCGGTTCTTGCCGCCGCTGCTGGGCGTCGGCGCTCTGAGCGATTGCGGCAACCAGCGAGCCGGCTAGCACGAATGTCGCTAGCGATCGCAGAATCATGTCTGAAAGCTAGGTATTTCCGCCGCCGACTACAAGCGAGCCGCCGTTCTCGGCCTTGGTTGTGTCGGAGCGCGTCTACTGAGGCTGTTCCTGGAGAGCGGCGACGAGCGAGTCGACGTCCGGCAGGGCGCCGCGGTAGCCGAGGTAGCGTGCGATCTGGGAGAGCGGTGGCCAGTCGTAGGGATCGATCGTGTAGGCGACACGGAGGTTCCCTTCACCGCCGCCGCGGACACCGATCATGCGCTGCATCAGGGCCTGGCTCTTCAGGGCCCCGACATCATCCCGGTGGTTGTAGAAGAGATCGTCGTAGGTGAGTGCCGCCTCGCTGTAACGGTCGTCCCAGGCGTGTCGATCGGCCAGAACTCGGAGGCGCTCGCGCTCCGTAAGCCTCTCGCTGAAGCGCCAGGCGTTCTCCAGAGCGTTGCGGGCGCTCGTTCGCTGGCCGTTGAGCGCATGGGCCACGGCGAGCAGACGATAGGCGAGTGCGAAGGTCGAATCGCGGGCGAGGGCCTGACGCGCCGCGGCGATCGCCTGCGGATAGCGTCCGGCGAAGTGGTGCAAGCGTGCTCGCGCGTACGCATCGAGCGCCGTCGACGACGTGGAGAG
>JASFTI010000443.1:0-3154 GCA_050053635.1 Gemmatimonadales bacterium | reverse complement strand
GATCCGAAGAAAGCGTTCCAGCCCGGCGCTCCCTTGCCGTCACAACGATCCTCCTGGCTCTCTCCATTACACACCTTGCCTACGTGCCCCTCGCCGAGCTGCGTGGGATGCCGATACTGCCGCCCGCTCTCGTCCTCGGCCTCTTGCTCGGCGGCGGTTACGCCTATGCAGCCCGGCTGGTGAGCAGGGGCGAAGGCTTCCACGTCGCCATCAACCTGATAATCGGCGAGGATCTGGGTGTGCTGGTGGCAGGCCTGATTCTGGGCCACCCCTGGGGTGAGTATCTGCGGCCAGGCACGTTGCCAATCCTGCTGCTGCAGTTTGCCCTTGCGTTCCCCGAGATCTGGCGGCGTCAGGAGTCGGGGCGTCCCATCGTCGCGCCCGCCCGACTCGCCTGGTTCGTCCTGGCGTGCGCCGCCGCCTTCGCCGCGTACGTCGCTTTCAAGCCTCAGGGGCTGTGGAGCGTGACACCGCCCGTGCCGTGACAGTCTACGGCGGGCCGCAAATAGCGATCGGCCAAGGCCCTAACTGGCCTCGCTTTCCCTTCAATATTAGCTTTGTCAGCGAGTCGGAGGTCTTCTCGAGCGAGTTGGCTCAGTGCTGGGGGGGCGGAATGCTGGGGACATTGTACGTGGTGCAAGACTCGTCGGGCGGCCTGGCTCTCATGGGATACCTCCTGTTGGGCCTCGCCATCGTTATCATCGGTGGCGCTATACTGCTAGCGCTCTTCCGGAGGTCGGCGGTGAGCCGCCGGGACCCAGAGGCGGAGCGGATCGACAGCCTCAAAGACCAGATCATCTGGCGGGCGCTTGGCCAGGGGAACCGAATAACCGCAGCCGAGGCCGCCGCTCAATCGGGCTTCACCGAGGGGGACGCGGAGATGGCCCTTATGGCCTTGGTGTCGGAAGGGCGAGCGGTGGCGGAACCGAGCGAATCGGGCGGGATAGTCTATCGCGTAGACGCGCCTAACGAGGGCACCGGCAGCTAGCGAGACCGACCACGGCGACCGAGAGGGCGCCGTGGAGGTGGACTGGACACCCGACATCTAAGAGATTTAGTGAGGCCCATTTCCCCCGCCTTCATCTAGCTGTTCGCCTTCGGTTCACCACGAAGCAGGAGACGTGGGAGGATGATGTCCGACCCCACCACGGTCGATAGGACCACGGTGGATGAATTGACCGGAAAGCTCGTGCTCGTCATCGAGGAAGCGCGAGCGTGGCGGGAGACCGATCTCATGCATCGGCAACTCGCCGCCAAGGTCAAGACCTACGTCCGCTACGCACGCAGCCCGAAATTCACAGCAGATCACGGCCGCTCGGCGAAAGGCACGATCATAAGACTCGTCAACGCCCAGTCGCCTGGCGAGGCTTCACTGCGGTTCTTCCAGCGTGTCGCGCACGAGCTCAGCAAGCACGGCCTGGTGTTCGAGCACCAGGTCGGCGAGGACGGCATTCCCGAAAGTGTGACACCCAGTGCGGCCCCAACGCGCCAGACCCCCGAAGCACCGCCAGCAGCGAGGCCCACCGCGCCGCCGGCCGGGCCGGCGACAGCGCCACCACCCCCAACAACGAAGGTTCCAGAGCCAGGGCCGCCGATAGCGCCACCGCCACCTCCACCTCCCCCACCGCCGCCGCAGCCAAAGCAACCGGCGGCCGACGTACCTCCGACACCCGAACAGCCGCCGGCTCCCGAACAGCCGCCGGCTCCCGAACAGCCGCCGCCGGATCCTTGGGCCGAAGAACTGCCCGAGGAACCGGCTCAGCAGCCGCCGCCAGCGGGGGAACCCATCGAGCCCGCCCCGCCCGCCGGGCTCGAGTTCGAGCCCGCTTTCCCCGGCGCGTCAGACAGTCCCGAGGCCGCACCTGATGCAGGCGCCGAGCCTGGCGGCCTCGAGTTCGAGCCGGCATTCCCCGGCGAGCGAGACGACCTCGAGCCTGGAGTCGAGGGGCAAGCCAGTGAACTGGAACAGCTGATTGAAGGCGGCGACGAGGAGATCGAGTTCATTGGCGTCCGAGAGGAGTCGGCGCCGGCCGGGCCGCGGCCGGAAGGGGAAGCGTCCTATCCGCCATTTTTCCCGGAGGAGGAGTTCGGCCGCGCCTTGCCCGACGTGGACGAGGCCGCCGCCATGGGCGTCGACGCAGAAGCGACCACAGCCGTCATCGAGACCGCCTCCGGCCAGCAGATTAGACTCGATTCCCCCAGCGCGCTGGACGATGCGATCGCCGAGCCCATCCCGGCGGAGCAGGGCCCCAGCCTGCTGCGCGCCATCGGTGCAGCGATCCTTGGGGCGTTCGCCGGGGCCATCGTCTGGGTGCTACTGGCTATACCGGCTGGGACCGGCGCCAGCCCGCTGGCGCTGGCCGTCGCCGTCATGGTCGGCTTCAATGTGCGCCTGCGCGGGGCCGGCCACACGATGCCGTTCCGGGTGGTGGGGATCCTGGGGACTCTATTCGGTTCGGCGCTTGGGTCGGTTGGCGCGACCGTAGCGCTCAGCGCTATGGAGTCCGGCACCCAGCTCGCCGGCGTCCTGGAGATACTGTCGGACAGCGATGCCGTGCTGGCCGCATTCGCCAGCCGGTATGCACCCCTCGACCTATTCTCGCTCGCCCTGGCGGGTTATCTGGCGTTCCGGATCTCCGCCTCGAAACCCCGTTGATCGGCGGCCCCGGGGGTGAGCTCTGTTGGGCTCGCAGCGGCTCCAGAAATGCTTGCATCGCACCAGATATCATGTATCTTGCCATGAAGCTGACCCCCTCAGCGAAACCGCACGCAGCCAGCGCGGTAACCCTGTCCTCACTTACATCGATCCTCTTTTTCAGAGGTAGGCCTGGGCTTTGGACTTACTGATTCAGAGGTAGGCCTGGGCTTTGGACCTACTGAACGACATTTTCACAGGGAGGTAGACGTGAAAAAGCCGACGTATCACTGGCTCACGCGCTTCGCCGCGTCAGCACTCGTGCTGTCGTTTGCGGCCGCGTGTAGCGACGACTCGACCGGGCCCGGCGCAGACGACGTCGATCCCGGCGGAACGGCTGCCGCAGTTGGCGACATTCTAGGGTCGCTCGAGGGGAACGAGCCCTTCGTAAGCTACTCCACAGTGGGCGACGCCATCGGCGTCGCGTTCGGTGGCGGTGTTCCGGCACCGCCGGCGCTG
>JASFTI010000442.1:0-3159 GCA_050053635.1 Gemmatimonadales bacterium | reverse complement strand
GCTGGTGAACCGCTGGGCCACGATCCGGTCGAAAAAGCGACCCCGTTCCCGGACGGCCAGGTAAACCTCGGGCCGCAAACTGATCAGCGGGCCGCCGGTCTCCGAAGTCAAGTAGATGCGGACCAGACGATCCTCGTGCTGGAAGGGCAGCGGCTGGTAGAGCGCGGCCCGGGCGGCGCTGAAGATGGCGGTGTTGGCACCGATGCCGATGGCCAGGGTGAGGATGCTGATCACCGTGAAGGCCGGGTGGCGGGCGAGCTGCCGCAGGGCATAGCGGATATCTTGGATCATCGGCCGCCCTCCTCGGGCTGGTTCGCAACGGGTCGGAGTCGAACGCACAATCTCTACTTAGACGCGTCAGGGCGAGGAAACGACGAGGGCCGGCGGCGGGCGGACGGCCCCGACTCCAGCGGTAGTAGAGCGGCGCGGCGGTCGTTATACTTCGATCGTACCAACTCGGACGACTCACGTATGGGGATCTACAAGCAACCCAACCGCTGGCAATGCGGACCGTTCGCGCTGAAACACGCGCTCCTGGTACACGGGATCCTGGTACCGGAATCGGAGATCACGCGCGTGGCCGGTACGAACCAGTACGGCACCGACGAGGACAAGCTGGCGAAAGCGGCTCGCCGCTACGGCTGCGATCTAGAGACGATCCGCAGGCTGAGTCCAGAGCGGGCCCGGCGTCTGCTGGTCGACTACCTGCGTGGCGGGATCCCCTGTCTCATATGTATCGATGAGTGGGACCACTGGGTAACGGTAGTGAAGGAGGAGAAGGGAGAGTTCATCCTGCTCGACAGCCAGGACCCCGGGGTGCTGATCATCGCCAGCTGGCCGCGGCTCAAACGCCGCTGGGTCTTCCATGAGCCCGATGAGTACGACGATGAGACGGTCCACACCGTCTATGACCTGCATCCGCTGGTGCCACGGGGGCGCGTCCGCACGCGGGCGAAGTTCTCGCTGGAAGGGGCGCGCTATCTGCGGCGCAAGTCGAACCGCGATTTCGCGCAGTTCTGGGACGAGTACGTCGAGGACCTGCTGGCGATCTGCCGGCCGCGCACCGCGCTGAGCAAAGAGGTGATCTCACTGGGCGAGTTCCTGCGTCGCCACGAGTCGATGATCCTCGAGCAATTGGACTTCTGGCACGGCGATATCAACTTGAGTGCGGCGCGCAAGGTCCTCGAGCGCATGCATATGGTCGCCGACACCTACGGACTGGTCATCCGCAGAGACGATGAGAAACGGGCGATCGCCGCCATCTGCATCATCCTGGGGCTGTGGTCGGCCGCCGAGCACGGCGTACGACCGGTCTATCGGGCCCAGCCCAAAGCAAAACGGCGCCGTTAAGAAAGGGGCGGTTCCCGGTTGGGAGCCGCCCCTGGGCTGCGTCCCGACGCTACCGCCGCCGCTATCTTCTCCCTCCCTTACCCTTCTTCAGAATTACCACCACATCCTGGCCCTCGATCGGCGAGCCGCCGTGCTCCTCGGCCAGGTTGCCAGTTAGCGTCAACACCCGGACATCGCCGTCCTCTACATCGCCGAGGGCCGCAATGATCTCCTGGTTCTCGAACTTGAGCGTGAGGTCGTCCCAGCCGTCGGGTCCCCGGTCCGTGCAGTCGTCGGCGCCTTCCGGGGTCCCGTCGTAGGGTGTCGCCACGTCCTCGCGGCTCCACCTCAGCGGTGCCACACCCTCGAGCTGGACCGACGCCGGATCGACTTGGCTTACGTCGAACTCCTCATCTCCGAGGATCGCGGCGGGAAGTACGCCCTTCGCCTTCACGTTCACCGGGTTGCGACAAGACCCCGGCTTGATGTCGACTGCGACGTCGAGCGTCACGTCGATCACCAGCCCGGGTCGATAGAAAGTGAGTGTGTGGATGTTCTCGGCCAGGTTCTCGAGCTCGTCTTCGACCGTGAAGGTCGACAGATCCGCTATCACGAGTGCCAACGGTTCGGAGAACCGATACCCCGATATGCCGTAATAGCGATTGGAGGAGGGGTGGAAGTCCCCGTGATGCGCCATCCTCTGGATCTTCTGCACAAAGCTTGTCGCCCCACTGCCGGGGTCGACCGTGTGAACACGTCCGTCAAAGTCATCGACCAAGTACAGGACGTCGGAGTCGTCGAAGTCGAGGCCGAGCGTCAGCGTCCCAATACTGGCATCTCCTACTCGGGTCGCGATCGCACGACTCTTGTCTATGAAGACGAGGTCTTCCTCAGTTGGCTCCCACCACCCGAACATCTCGCCCCGCGAATTCATCGTGATGTTGTTGACCGAGTTCTCGGTGCCCTCCAGCCCCCAACCCGGCTCGCCGATCGGTGTACCGGCCCCGGTGGTCGGGTCGATCTCGATCAGACCGTGGTGGTTGGGATCCCACCAGGCGGTCGAGCCGTAGAGCGTACCGTCCGTCGGATCCTGCTCCAGCCCATTCACCGCGTAGCCGATCTGGCCAATCTCCCGCTTGGTCGCCCCAGTGGCGGGATCGATCTCCACAAGCATGCTGAATGTTTCGGGTGATGACCGGCAGCAAGGGCGTGTCGTGCCCAGCAGCATCAGCTCGGGATCGCCGTCGGTCGCGCCGAGTGGGACAGTGGAATCGGCTCGACCGTCGCCCGGCTGGGTCATGTTCTCCTGGCATGCGGTTAAAGCTAGCGCTAGCAGCGGGATCAGGGCCAGTTTCCTCATAGTGCCTACCTCCTCCGTCGTGACCAGCTGCGTTATCGTCGTGCCCGGCGGGACACGCGCGCTGTTACGCAACCGTTCAGGCTCGGGAAGCGGCGTGAGCTTATCCGCGCTGGTCGCTTTAGCGGGCTATTAAGAGAACCTGGTGGGTATGTTGTTTACTGACAACGGCTTAGGTTTCCCGGCGAGTTCCGACCCCACCCAGCCGCACACCTTGACCGCCCAGTAGTACATCTGTTTACGCCGGACATATTAGCGGATCGGTCGTGCCTCTGCAACTTTGCCGGCGCTCGACTGTCTCACTCGCCTTCGAAGAGGATCTCTCTGTTCCCGGCCTCCACCGCCAGCCCGTAAGCCAGCCTGGCCGCCTGTAGCACCTTCGGGTAGTTGATCGTCTCGGGGTCGTCGGAGGGGGTGTGGTAATCCGGACCCATGAACCCTCGGGTGATCAGGATGGCCGGGATGCCTTTCTG
>JASFTI010000441.1:0-3174 GCA_050053635.1 Gemmatimonadales bacterium | reverse complement strand
GCGCACGCCGCAGCGAAAGCTCCTGCGAGTAGCGTCGCCCCGATGACTGCGAATCTCGAGTTTCTCACGTTCTCGCTCCTTGCTCAGGTTTCCTATTCCGCCGGGAGCAGCTGCATCCCGAGCTGCGACATCAAACCCAGCATGTCCTCCAGCACCCACATCTCCTGGATTTGGCCGTCGACCACGGTGACGATATGGGCGCCCGCGTAGCTGATCCGGTTGCCGGTCGCCGGGATCCCCTCGAACTCGCCTTGATGAGTGGCGTTGTACGTCAACCTTACTGCCACGCGATCACCTTCGGCGACCATCGTCTCGACTACATGGACGTAATCCGGGAAGGCGCTGTACCACGCTCGGATCAACTCGAGGACACTGTTCTTATCGAAAGGTTCGGGAGAACCGACGGCGTGGCCCATGAAATCATCGGCTATCAGCTCGCTCAGCCGGTCGTAGTCCTGGGCGTCGATGGCGTCGTACACCGCCTGTACGACTTGCTTGTTTGCCTCGACGTCGTGAGTCGGTGGCTGGCATCCGAGGCATGCCAGCAGCGGCAGCGGGGAAAGTCGAATGACACGTCGGGTTCCGTTCATCGTCATCTTAGTCACTCCTTTCTTCGCCGGGCGACCGCCTCGGCCAGAACGCACAGTATCTCGTACATCATCGTGGCGCCGACGAGCGCGGTGTTCCCCGAGGGGTCGAACGGCGGTGATACCTCGACCACGTCGCCGCCGATGAGTTCGAGCCCGCGCAGGCCACGGACCAGGGCCTGCGCCTCGATAGTCGTCAGCCCGCCGATCTCGGGCGTACCCGTGCCGGGCGCGAATGCCGGGTCGAGACTGTCGACATCGAAGGAGACATAGGTGGCGCCGTCCCCTGCAACGCGGCGAGCCTCGGCAATCACCTTCTGCACACCCAACTCGGTGAATTCCTCGATGAAGATCACGCGCATGCCCGACTCGAGGGAGAAGCTCCAGCCTTCCTCCGAGTCTTGGGCACCGCGGATGCCGATCTGCACCGTCCGCTGGGGATCGATGAGCCCCTCTTCCACGGCCCGGCGGAAGGGTGTGCCGTGGGTGTACCTGCAGCCCAGCTCCTCGTCACAGGTGTCGGTGTGGGCGTCGATGTGCACCAGGCCGACAGGCCGGTCTGCGGCGATGGCTCGCAAGATCGGCAGGCTGACGGAATGGTCGCCCCCGGCGCTGAGCGGCGCCGCGCCCGCAGCGTGCACCTTGCGGTAGAACTCTGTGATCTGGGAATGACTCGCATCGAGATCGAATGGGTTGGCTATCGGAACGTCGCCCAGGTCGGCGACGCGACACAGCTCGTACGGGTTGACCCTGGTGACGTGATGGACGGTCCGCATCAGGCTGGAGCTACTACGGATCTCTCGCGGACCGTGGCGCTGGCCGGGACGGTTCTCCGCGCCGCCATCGAAAGGCACACCGATCAGTGCGATATCCAGCTCGGCGGGGTCACTGGCGAGCGGCGTGCGCATGAAGGTCGCTACGCCACTGTAGCGGGGCGTCGACATGCGATCGGGGGCAAATCCTTCGTCCATGTCAGTGAGCGTCTCTCGCGATTCACCACCTTGCCGCGTGATAGCCTTCCCTGTTGATCTCGATCTTGTACAGGCTTCTGCCGGCAGTGATGTACATTGTCTTGCTGGTCGGTCCGCGCCCGAAAGTCACATTGGTGGGTGACTCGGGAGTCGGGATCAGCGCCAACTGCTCCCCGTCCGGCGAAAACACGTAGATCCCGGGTTTCTGCGCCGGTCGGGCGAGATAGAGGTGGCCTTCCGCATCAATAGCCATCCCGTCTGGGCCGGCATCGGGTGCGAAGTCGATGACGACTCTGCGGTTAGAAACACTGCCGTCGTCGGCGAGATCGTACGCAAGCAAAGCATGGAGGCCGAACTTTGTCGGCCAATCGACACTTGCCACGTAGAGTGTCCGTTGATCGGGCGAAACCAGGATACCATTCGGCATTCCCGCGTCGGTTATGATTAACGAGACGCTACCGTCCGGGTCGATACGATAGACGCCCATCACAGGTTGTTCGATAGGCTCGTGCCCGAAATACCGTGGGTCTGTGAAGTAGATTCGGCCTGCCTCGTCAATAGCGAGATCGTTTGGCGCGTTGAAAGACCTTCCATTGTAGAGACCGGCGATGATAACGCTCTTGCCGGTCGTCATATCGGTACGGATCACACAGCGGCCCCCGAAGTCCGCTCCCTGCGCTACCAGCATCCTGCCTTCCGAGTCGAATACTATCCCGTTGGCCATTCCGCTCGGTGACCGGAAGACTGTCGCCTGGCCGGTAGCCGGATCGTATCGCCAGATGTGACCGGCCTGCATGCCCGAATTCGCCGTGTTGGTGATGTCGCTGAAGTAGACAGAGCCATCTGGGGCGACCGCCGGCCCCTCGGTGAAGAAACCCCCGTCAAACAAGAGCTCGACTTGGGCATCCTCGGGAAGGATCGGCGCCGATATGATTTGCGCCCACGAGGGTCGCGGCCACATCCAGCAAGCAAGAGCAGTAACGACGATGGCAGGGGCAGCTCTCCACCGACTCGAGACATGATAGCGCACGGTGTCACCTCACTAGGCAGTCGACTGTCCGGTCTTGCTTCCACCAGGAGTCCGGAGCTGTTGCGAACCCGGCACGCGGCACAGCGGCCTGATATCAATAGTCGTTCGTTTTCCGGATTGATCTCCCGACTGAAAGATAGGTGCCAGTACCGCCGTAAGACCAGCGACGGGCACCTCGGAGCCAGGTAGGGTCTAGGGTCCGCGGAGCTCCTCGCTGATATCGCCTAGCTCTTCATGACGGCGATCGCTGATGAGCATGTGGCCGGGCGCCTGGGTGATCATGAGGTCCGGCTGCGCGCGCATCGCCACGGCCTGGGGGGTGACGCCGCAGGCCCAAAAGACGGGGGTATCGTCCGGCCGGATCGAGACCGCATCCCCGAATTCGGGTTGGCTCAGGTCGGCGATCCCCAGCGCGGCCGGGTCGCCGATGTGGGCGGGCTCGCCGTGGGCCAGCGGGAAGCGGGCCGTGACCTCGACGGCCCGGGAGACCAGCTCCGAGGGGATCGGCCGCATGGAGACCACGAGCGGCCCGGCAAACCGCCCGGCCGGTCGACAGTGGCGACCGGTGACGTACATGGGGACGTTC
>JASFTI010000440.1:0-3177 GCA_050053635.1 Gemmatimonadales bacterium | reverse complement strand
TGCGGGACTGTTCGAGCTGGCGCCGTTCGGAGAAACCGGGAGCGAGACATTCGAGCGGCTGTTGGCGGTTAACCTACGGGCGCCATTCGAGCTGATCCGTGCCTGCTTGCCCGGTATGCTCGCCCGAGGCTCCGGCCACGTTGTGAACGTCGGCTCGGTGGCGGGCCGCAAAGCGTTCCCGGGCAACGCCGCTTACTCGGCCTCCAAGTTCGGCCTGCGCGGTTTGCACGAGGTGCTGGTCGAGGAGTTACGTGGCAGCGGGTTGAGGACGACCTGGATCGAGCCCTCGGCAGTGGATACCCCGCTGTGGGATCGCTTCGATCTCGACGGCCGTGCCGATCTCCCCTCACGGGCGGAGATGCTCCAGCCGGCTGCCGTCGCCGAGGCCGTGTTCTTCGCTTTAGCACAACCGGAAGGCGTCGCCGTAGAGGAGGTAGTTATCAGAGCGAACCCGGCGGGCCGCCGGATTTGAGCGGCGAACTCCGGGTGCGGGATGAGGTGGAGGCGCCAGGGCAGCCTCCCGGGACCAGGTGAACGGACCATGATTCATCAGCACTTGAAAAAGTTCAAGGGGATCAGCGCCACTAAACAGGGCATCACGCGGCTCGGCCTCAGCGACTGGGAGGACAAGGCGCATGCGGCTGCCGCGGCCGCATTCTCGCGCTCGCGGCGCGTCAAGGCCGTCCGCGACCAAGCCGGCAACACGTTCGTCGTGAACGGTGACGGCCCGGGACCCTACGTGGTCATGGGTTCTCACCTCGACAGCGTTCCCAACGGAGGCTGGCTCGATGGCGCTCTGGGTGTCGCCGCTGCGCTGGCGGCGATGCAGAAGGTTCTGCAGAAGCATCGCAAAGCCCCGATCGCCGTGGCGATCTGGGCCGATGAGGAGGGCTACCGTTTCGGGAACGGGCTCTGGGGTTCCCGAGCCTTCGCCGGCAAGGTCGCGGTAGAAGAGGTTCTCCTGCGCGACACCGACGGCGTGATGCTGGCCGAGGTTCTGGCGGAACGCGGGCTGCAAAAGAAGCTCAGGCGAAGTCGCGAGACGGGCGAGCTGGTGCCGAAGTTCGTATACAAGCCGCCGCTCGAGATCGCGACCTACGCCGAGGCCCACATCGAACAGGGGCGACAATTGATCGACGCCGGCAAGCGGATCGGGCTCGTCACACACGTATCGGGGATCAGGCGCTGGCGTCTGGAGAGCATCGGCGAGACCAACCACGCGGGCACCACCCCGATGCGGGAGCGTCGCGATGCCCTGGTTCCTATCGCCGGGATGGTCGGTCGTCTCCCGCAGCTGGTCCGCGGCGTGAACAAGGGGGTCATAACCTGCGGCGCGATGGGTGTCGGGCCCGGCGTCGCCAACGTCATTCCCAATCAGGCGTGGGCGATCGTCGAGCACCGGGCCCCGACTGACCGTGATCAGGACGAGATCGCCCGGCGTCTCAAGGAGCTGGTGGCGACGACGGGCCCGCGCGCGCCTGGTGTCGGCCTCGAGATCCTCCCAATCTCGAATGTGCGACCAATGGCCATGTCAGAGGAGGTAACCTCGCGGATCGAGGAGATCTGCAAGAAGGCAGGTGTGGAATCGATGCGCGTGGTCTCGATGGCGGCGCACGATGCTATGAGCGTTGCGCACATCGCTCCCGCCGGCCTCTTCTTCATCCCCAGCCTGCGGGGAGTCAGCCACCGCCCGGACGAAGATTCACGCCGGGAGGATATCAAGCTGGCCGGCGACATCCTCACCCGCTGGGCGTTGGCCGAAGTGCAGCGTGTACTTTGAACTGACGGATCTGCTCACCTGTCCGCGCTGCGGCCCTGGCTTCGGCCTCGTGTTGCTGGTGGACGAGGTCGAGCAGCGTCGCGTCCAACGTGGCTGGCTGGGTTGCCCAAACTGCCGACAAGACTTTCCTGTGGAAAACGGCGTGGCCGACCTGAGAAGCGAGCCCGAAACACCCAGGGCGCCGCGCCCCGCTTTCGAGGATGAAGAGCTCGCGCTGAAGATCGTTGCGTTGAGCGGCCTGGCGGATACACGGGATTACCTGCTGCTCGATGAACGGCTGGCGCACGCGGCGGCCGCTGTGGTCGAAATGGCGCCCGAGCTGGAAGTGATCGTTCTGCGCAACACACCGGATAACTCGGCCGAACAGCACGGCATCAGTCGCGTTCTCTCGGACGCGCGGTTCCCACTCGTCGAGTACAAACTGCGGGGCGTGGCGATCGCGCCCGGCACGGACCCCGAGCTCGTGGCAGCCGCGGCCCGGCGCGTGAGTACCGGTGGCCGACTGGTGCTGTTCGATGCAGCCGACGTCGACCTGAAAGCGGTCGAACGGGCCGGCCTCACGGTCGTCGCCGCGGAAGAGGGCACGGCGGTGGCCGAACGAAAGGCCGACCCCGTCGTCGTGGTGAAGCTCGGCAAGAGAAGCGGAGCCGGTGGGCCGTAGACGACTTCGGCGGCCGTGCGTTGCGTAGCCGGTTGGCAGGCGCTACCATGTTTTCCACGGTGCGCCGTCTTCTCTGAAGGAGGGTCCCATGAAACTGAATGCAAAGGCGTTTGGCCTTGCGTGTGGTGTGGTGTTGGGGTTGGCAGGCTTCGTGGCCACCCTGTTCTCGATGTGGTTCGGTGCCGGTTACACAATCACGACCTTGGCGGCCGTGTATTTCGGGTACAGCTGGAGCTTTATCGGTGCGCTCCTCGCTCTCGTCTGGGGGCTCATCTATGGCTTCGTCGGTGGCTGGATCCTCGCCGCCGTCTACAACGCCGCGGCCGGCGGAGACACAGGCTGACCCGACCAGTAGAGCCGCCGCGGCGGCTCGGGGTTCTAGGGCATGGGATGGTGGCCATTCTCGCGACAAGGGAGAGGCCTCGGCGAGTCTCCCGACTACTACCGAGAAGGACTGAAGCTCGCGGGCCAGGAAAAGTTCCACGAAGCTCTCACATCGTTTCGCTTGGCGCTGCGCAAGCGTCCCGAAGATCCCGAGATAATGGAGCAGATGGCCGTTATCTATACGCACATCGGGATCCCCGACGAGGCGCTGAAGTTCTATGAACGCGCCATCGCCACCGGCCGCCATTCTGCCGCTGCTCACTATGGCCTGGCGTTCATATACTTGCACCGCGGCGACACAGCCGACGCCGTCTATCACCTAAAGGCCTTCCTCAGGCGACCTCCGACCGAC
>JASFTI010000439.1:0-3182 GCA_050053635.1 Gemmatimonadales bacterium | reverse complement strand
GACCGGCATAGCCGGGAGGCAACACGTGGGCGAGCGTGTCCGACGGCTGCAGCTCCTCGAGTGCCACGCCGCCGGTGGGGACCCACAGGTGTCGGGTCACGCGCGCCGAGCGCCGTGGGTCGGCCGCGATGATGCGAAACGTGGAGCGTACCAGGTCGGTGGTGTCAGGAAGGTCGGCGTTAAGGTCGATGGGTCCCAGCACGAAGTAGCCGGAATCGGTGGGCAGGTGACGATTGAGTGCGGCCACCGCCGCCTGCTGCCAACTGGACGGTCCCTCGTAGGTGACGGCGTTGGGGTCCCAGGCATCCTGGGTCAACGCCCCGAGCGAGGCGAAGAAGACGGCGACAGCTCCTACGATCACCGTCGGCGACGGCGATGGCGAGGGAGATGGGGACGGCGATCTGGATCCGTTCACGGGCTCATTCTCTCTCGATGATGAGTGTCACCGGTCCGTCGTTCACGAGGTCGATTTCCATCATAGCGCCGAACGCTCCCGTGGCGACGGGTATCGACCCCTGGCGGAGCAGGTCGACGAAGCGATCGTAGAGCCGTTCCGCCTCCGCTGGCTCGGCGGCCTCCACGAAGGAAGGGCGTCGCCCTTTGCGGACGTCGCCGTACAGCGTGAACTGGGACACGACGAGCAGCTCGCCGCCGACCTCATCGATCGGCAGGTTCATCTTTCCAGCGCTATCGGCGAACAGACGGAGGCCACGGACCTTTTCCACCATCCAGCGGAGTTGATCCTCGCCGTCGCCGGCGGTGAAGCCGACCAGCAGCAGGAAACCGCGGCCGATGGCACCTAAGGTCTGCCCGTCGGCACGCACCTCTGCTCGTGTGACACGCTGCAGGACGACTCGCATGGGGGTGGAAGTTGGGCGGGTGCCCGGGCTTCGCGCAACTGTCGTGGCGGCACGGGGTCAGGGAGGCGCTGCTGGGGCCGGTGGTCGGTGCGTCGGTGGTCGGTAGTCGGTAAGTGTCAGGTGGAACTTTCGAGCTTGGCAGTTACCGACTACTGACCACTGACTACCGATTACCGATCACCGTCCGCTACTCCGCCTGCAGAACGGCGACCGGGTCGACCCGCACCGCGCGCCAGGCCGGGAGCAGGCAGGCGACGGCGGCGACCGCCGTGAAGATGATGCTCACGACCGCGAAGGTCGTGGGGTCGGTGGGTGCGACCTGAAAGAGCATCTGCTCCAGCAGTCGCGAGGTAGCGAGCGCGCCGATCAAGCCGATGCCGATCCCGATGGCCACCAGCAGCAGGCCTTTTCTCAGCATCAACTCGGTGATGTCGCCCGGCCTGGCACCGAGCGCCATGCGCACACCGATCTCGCGGCGACGTTCCACCACGGACTGTGCCAGCACGCCGTAGAGGCCGACGGCAGCGAGGAGCACGGCGACAGCGGCGAAGAGCGCCAGCGCGACGGTCCGAGTTCGCCGCGTGAGCTGAGAGCGCGAAAGGAGCCCATCCATCGTGATCAGCTCGGGATCGGGGACAGCCGGCTCCAAGCTCCAGAGCGCGGCGCGCAGCGCTCCGCCCAGCGACTTCAGCCGCTCGGAAGCTCGGACCACCAGGCCCATATCGAAGTACGGGATCTGGGCATAAGACCCGTACATCGCGGGGAACCGATCATCGCCCGGCCCGCCGGTGAGGACATCGCCCACGACACCGACGACTTCGAACGTGTACTCATAGTCGAGCACGACCTGCCGGCCGATCGGATCGCGACCTTTGAGGATCGAGTCGACGAAGGCCTGGTTGACGACGAAGACCAGCGGCGAGCCGACGCCGTCCGTCGGTTCGATGTCGCGACCCGCGTGCAGAGGTATGCCCATCGCCTCGAAGTAGCCCGGCCGTACGATCCGGTAGTACGCCGTTCGCGCATCGACCAGGCCGGGCGGCGGGTCCTCCACATCGTAGACGGGCTCGTTGTTGCCCGGCTGCCTGATCGGGATCTGGCTTATCAGGCCGACGCTCTCCACCCCGGGGACCGCCTCGAGCCGCCGGGTCAGCTCGGTATAGAACTGGACCCGGCGATCGGTATCGCCGTACTCGTCGCGCGGCAGCTGGATCTCCGCGGTAACGAGATCCTCCGTGTCGAAACCCAGATCGACCTGCATCAGGCTCGCCAGACTTCGAATCAGCAACCCTGCACCGATCAACAGGACGATCGAGACTGCCACCTGAGAGACGACGAGGCCGCGGCGGAACCTGACGCCGCCGCGATCGGTGGTCCGGACGCCCGACGTGAGGTCTTGTGCCAGGTCGCCGCGCGACGCTTGCAGAGCCGGGAAGGTGCCGAAGACCAGACCGGTCAGCAGCGATACGGCCACCACAAAGGACAGGACGCTCGGGGAGAGGCCCGGCTCCCAGATTGCCGAACCTCCTACCGCTGTGAGCCGTAGCAAGAGCGGCTGCAGCCACTGGGCCAAGAGTACCCCGAGCAGGCCGGCGACGCCGGCCAAGAGCAAGCTCTCGGTAAGCAGTTGTCGCGCGATGCGGGCGCCGGAGGCGCCGAGCGCGCCGCGCACCGAGAGCTCCGTTCGCCGCGCCGAGCCGCGGGCGAGGAGCAGGCTGGCCACGTTGCCGCAGGCGATGAGCAGGACCAGCGCCACGGCCACCTGGAGCATGAAGAGGCTCTCACGGTAGTTCTCGGACCATGCCTCTTGCAGGTTCCTCAGCTTGAGGCCGATACCCCGGTTCGAGTCGGGGTACTGCGCCGCCAGCTGCGCGGCGATTACACCCACCTCGCTCTGTGCCTGAACCAACGACACGCCGGGCGCCAACCGACCGACCACACTCCAGTTGGTCTTGCCACGCTCGGCGATGAACTGATCGTCGCGCCGCATCGGCAGCCAGAAGTCGACGTCGAATCTGAAACGGAAACTCGGCGGCATCACACCGACTACCTCTGCCGCGCTGCCGTCGATGCTCAGGGTCCGACCTATGACATCGGGCCCCCCGCCCAATTCCTGTTGCCAGTAGCCGTAGCTAACGATCGCCACGCGCGGCGCGCTCTCCAGCTCATCCTCCTCATTGAAGCCGCGGCCGATCCGGGGAGTCACCCGCAGGGCCGGGAACAGCTCGTGGCTGACGACGAGGCCGGACACCCGTTCCGGTCTCTCGACCCCTGTGACCACTAGGGTACGCGGGAAACCCGAGAAGGCGGCGAGCCACTCGA
>JASFTI010000438.1:0-3186 GCA_050053635.1 Gemmatimonadales bacterium | reverse complement strand
CGCGTGTTCGGTAGCGAGAAACATACCGTGAAGACACGTGTCTGTCAAGGTAGACGCGGAGGGTGTGGAAAAACGACCTGGCGAGACGGTCGCCTGGGTCAAGAGCCCCACTCATACCTCTGAGAGACCGATCATTAGGGACGGCATCCCGGGAAGACGGCCTTCCAGCACATATCTGGCCCACCAGTTGGTCCGCCGACGACTTATTCCACACCCTCACGCGCAAGGTGTGGAAGAAAGCGCCGTGGTCAGCCAGTCGTACGGGGCCGGTGCTCCACTTCTGGCGAAACGTGGGCAAGTGACAGGGAAAGCATCTCAGGGAAGTGCCGTACGATGCCATGCCTGCCCCACTGATCGATCGCTCGGTTCCTCCTTCGACGCCCTCAACCGAGCAGGCAAGCAGCGAGCTAGGCGTCGTCGGGCTGACAAGTGCACCACCTGTCGACCGCTTCTTGGGTGGCGCGAAAGGCCAGCGGCGGAAGGTCCTCTGGCGCGAAGAAGGCGACTCGATCGACGTCATCGCCGGCTTGTAGCTTGCCGCCTGCTGGTCGGGCACGGTAGACGATGACGATGTCTGCCCCACTCTCGTGCTCTTGCCCGGCGATGACATCGAGAAGTCCGGAAATCTCGACTTCCAGTCCGGTCTCCTCTCGACATTCGCGCTTCGCAGCCTCAGCAGGATCCTCGCCCGAGTCGACGAAGCCCCCAGGAAATGTCCACAGCCCTCGGCGCGGGGTCATGCGGCGGCGCACGAGGAGGAGTTCGCCATCACGCTCGATAATCACGCCAGCAGCAACCTTGTGCTCGCGGAACACGATCGTATCGCATTCGGGACAGAAGCGGCGCACGCGCCCAAAGGCTCTGTTGTTTTCCAGCGGGTGACCGCAGCGGGGACAGTAGTTCAGTTCGACGGGGCTTGCCACCGCGGAGCTCCTCAGCGACGACGATTCTGCCAAGCCCGGAGTGTGGTGAAGGTCAACGCTACCACAGTGAGGCCCAGCACGATCTCGAGCGCTCTCAAGGGCAGCTGACCAGGGCGAGCCCTTTGCCAGCCCCTTTCCGCTTCTCTGATTGCTTCAGGCGTGACCTGCAGCTCACGGGGTGTGGGCTCCACCAGCCCTAACTCCCCCTCCGAGACCACCGGTGCCTCGGCCGGGATGGCTGGAGTCAGAACCAATACCGAGGTCACGGTCGGTGCGACCGTTGGGGCAGGAGCGGCAGTGGCGTCGTCCGTCAGGCCGCCGGCGACCCCTGGGACGGGAGTAGCTCCCGTCCCCGCAAATTCCTCGGCAGCCCTCGCCGTCTCAGCGGTATCTCTCTCTTTCTCTTCAGCCGCAAGTTCTGGCTCCTCAGCAGGAGCCTCCGCGTCAACCATCGGTGCCGTTGGGCTGGGCACAGTCTCGCGCTCGACCTGACGGGTGGAGGCGGCCTCCAGGGCGACCTGCGGGGCTTTCTCTCGTTCCAACACAGCTTCCGGAGCGGCAGCTGGGCCGCCGACACCGGAAAGCAACAGGTCCCCGACCAACACGACGACGAACAACAGGCTGACAATCGCGGTCGCCGCCGTGAGCACGGGCGCGACCCAGACTCTGCGCGGCTCCGGCGCGGGAGCAGGCCGTCGTCGTTGTACCATTGACTTCGATAGAATGAAGTTCCGTGGAGCGGCGGCCTGTGGAAGTTCCCGCACGAGCGACACAGTCTGATGCAGCGCTCTCAGTTCCGCACGCAGCGCAGCGTCTTCTTTCAGGCGCGCCTCGAGCTGCTTTCGCTCGCGTTCGCTCAGCTGACCGTCCACGTATGCCGAGAGCAACTCGTTGCGCCGCTGCTGTTCGGTCTCAGGTCGTCCAAATAGGCCGAGCATTCTTTCCAGTCCCACGCTTTCTTAGCTGCCTCTTGCTGTTGCCTCTGTCAGTCTAGACGATACTGGACGGGCAAAAGTTCCCCTTGGTCGCGGAGATAGTCACGGAGCTTACCCCGTGCCCGCGCCAGGCGAGACTTGACGGTGCCCAGCGGAACTGCGGTCGCCTTAGCGATCTCCTGATAGCTGAACCCTTGTACATCAGACAACACCAGTGTGATGCGTTGGTCGGGGGGAAGAGTCTGAATGCCCGCCTCAATCGCGGTGACCATCTCCTCGCGCTCTGTGTACTCTTCGGGCCCCTCGTTCTCGCTGACCAATGCCGGATTAGCCTCCTCGTCGATCTCAAAATCCTCAAGAGAGGTAGCGGGACGGCGCTTGCGCCGGCGCAGCTCGTCGTAGCAGGCATTCGAGACAATGCGCATCAGCCACGATTTGAAGGAACTGGGATACTTGCCGCGGAAGCCGTCGATGTGTTGAAAGGCGGAGATGAAGGCCTCTTGAGTCGCGTCCGACGCCGAGGCAGGATCGCCCATAATGCGGTAGGCGAGGTTGTAGACTTGATCCTGGTAAGCCAGCACCAGCTCGTTGAAAGCGTCCAGGCTGCCCCGCTGAGCGGAGGCGATTAGGCTCTCTTCGTCCATCTTATCTTCAGACAAGGGCGCGTTGTCAGCGATGGCTGCCGGTCTCTGTGGGCGCCACCGGGTGCCACCGAGTATTATCGCACGGAGCCGAGTCTAGGTCAAAGGTCGGGTCAGAGCTCATTCTTCAGGAGGACTCGAATGCCAATCGAAGCCGTCGGCTCTAGTTGCCCCCGCGCCTAGCCCTCGGGCTTCCCATCGACGACTGTGCGGCGTGTCAGCCTTCAACTCCTGGTGGGATTGGATATGTGATTCCCCCGAACCGAAAGGCCAGCAGGTTGGCTTGACCTGGGGACCGGCTGCGCGCTGCGGTGAGTGCTTGTTCCACGTCGTCGACGAACGTGACGAACGGGAGGAGTATCGAGCCCCGTGAGGCGCGTCCAAGAGCCAGGTGAGCGGCCGAGGATCCAGGTCGGGGATCCAGTCCACCGACTTTGCATAGCATCGACAGTAGACTAGCGTGCTGATCCCCAGGCGCGCTGGATAGAGGCACAAGAGGGTTCACAGGTCACACCAGCTTCCGGTGACCAGCTCCCAGCTCGACCAATGGAGTTTCAGCCACGCCAAGGCGGGCTCGATGACCAGGCGGACTTGGCGACCGAGGGATACAAGCCTCATGGGGACAGCCGCCGTGAAGTAGAAACGATCAACCAGAGGGTTCTTCTGAAGCCATTTCTGTGGCGAATG
>JASFTI010000437.1:0-3187 GCA_050053635.1 Gemmatimonadales bacterium | reverse complement strand
TCCTTGTCCCGCTCACCATCACCCTCCTGGGCCGGCAGCGGCGCCGCGCAGAGGCACACCAGCCCGATCGCGATCAAAGCACACCTGTGACCGATCACCGTGGTTCCCTCCGATCGTGTGGATACGGCGGCGGCCTATGGGCATGGCCGCTCTCTCACCGGGTGACTATAGTACCGCGTCCGCCGACGTTTCGCACACCATGGAAACGGGAGATCGATGTGAGGAAACCGCGTGGAGGGTCCTCGTCGCTCGTACTGGTCACGCTCTGCCTCGCCTGTACCGCTTCGGTGTCGTCCGAGGAGCGCATGCAATATCCGTTGATCCCGGCACCGGCATACCTGAGGCCCGGTAGCGGCGCTTTCGTCATCACACCCTCGACGACGATCGCGGTCTCCGATCCGGACGACGCCGAGCTCCGCGCGCTGGCAACTTTCGCCGTAGAGCTCTTGCAGGAGTCGATCGGCGTCGAGTTGCAGGTGGCGAGCCAGACGGCAGGGTCGGGAGCGGAGGGCGCCATCGCGCTGACCCTGTCCCCCGAGGTCGAGGCCGAGGAGGGCTACCGCCTCCAAGCTACGGCCCGCTCGGTCGAGATCACCGCTTCCACGCACGCCGGGCTGTTCTATGGGCTACAGACGCTCGCCCAGCTGCCGCGGCGCCAGGGCGGCGGCTCGAGCACCGCGAGCGTGTGGGAGGTGCCCGCCGTCACCATCGAGGACGAGCCACGTTTCAGCTACCGTGGCATGCACCTCGACGTGGGCCGGCACTTCTTCCCCGTCTCGTTCATCAAGCGCTACATCGACCTTTTGGCGATGTACAAGATGAACACGTTCCACTGGCACCTGACCGAGGACCAGGGCTGGCGGATCGAGATCGAGAAGTACCCGCGGCTGGCCGAGATCGGCAGCCGGCGCGCCGAGACGATGCTCGAGAAGAACTTCGATCCCTACATCGGGGACGGGATACCCTACGGCGGCTACTACACGCAGGACGAGATTCGTGAGGTGGTGGCGTACGCACGGAGCCGCTACGTCAACGTCATACCCGAGATCGAGCTGCCCGGCCACTCGACCGCCGCGCTCGCCGCCTACCCCGAGCTCGCCTGCACCGACGGCCCGTTCGAGGTCTCGACCCGCTGGGGCGTCCACGAAGACATCTACTGCCCCACCGAGCAGACGTTCGCCTTCCTGGAAGACGTGCTCACGGAAGTCATGGAGCTGTTCCCGGGCCGCTACATCCACATCGGCGGCGACGAGGCGCCGAAGCGGCGCTGGGAAGAGAGCGAGGTGGCGCAGGCGGTCATGCGCCGCGAGGGGCTGGCCGACGAGGGCGAGCTACAGAGCTACTTCATCAGGCGGATCGAGTCGTTCCTGCTCGCCCACGGCCGCCGGCTGATCGGCTGGGACGAGATCCTGGAGGGCGGCCTGGCACCGCAGGCGACGGTGATGTCGTGGCGCGGCATGGCCGGCGGAATCGAGGCGGCCAAGCAGGGCCACGACGTCGTCATGACGCCGACCAGCCACGTCTACTTCGATTACTATCAGGGCGACCGAGCCTATGAGCCGTTGGCGATCGGCGGGTTCACACCGCTGGAGAAGGTCTACGAGTTCGAGCCGGTGCCCGATGAGCTGACGGACCGGGAGGCCGAGCACGTGCTGGGCGCGCAGGGCAACGTCTGGACCGAGTACATCAAGACCACAGACCAGGTCGAGTATATGGCCCTGCCCCGCATGCTCGCCCTGGCGGAGGTCGTCTGGTCGCCCGAAGAGATCCGCGATTGGGACCGCTTCGCGGCGGCGTTGCCCGCCCAACTGGAACGGCTGGACGCGATGGGGGTGAACTATCGCATTCCGGACGTCACCGGGCTGGCGCGCGATGTCCTCACCCTGGATGACAGCGTGACCGTCGAGCTGGGTGCGCTTCTCGCCGACGCCGAGATCCGCTACACCACCGACGGCAGCGACCCCACCCACGAATCGACCCGCTACACCGGCCCGTTCCGGCTGCCGGTGGACGAGGCCGGCGTCGTGGTGACCGCCCGCGCCTTCCTGCCGGACGGCAGGGCGAGCGCGCCGCGCGCGGCCCGCTTCGCCAAGACGACGCTGCAGCCCGCCCTCGACCTCGAGGCCGGCGACCTAAGCGCCGGCCTCCGTTACTTCTACTTCGAGGTCGAAGTGCGATCGGTGGACGGGCTGACCGGCCGGGCGCCGCTCCACGAGGGCGTGGCCCGGACCATCTCACTCGAGTACGCCGAGCGCGACGAGCACTACGGCCTCGTCTTCACCGGCTACGTCAGGGTGCCGAGCGACGCGATCTATAGCTTCACCCTGATCTCGGACGACGGCAGCCGGCTGATCATCGGCGACGCGACCGTGATCGATCACGACGGGCCCCACGCCACCAGTGAGCGGTCCGGCATGACCGCACTCGAGGCGGGATACCACCCGATAAGGGTGCTCTTCTTCCAGGCCGGCGGCGGAAAAGCCCTCGCCGTTACGGTAAGCACAGCGGACGACGAGGAGTCACTCGACCTATCGAACCAGCTGTTTCACGAGAACTAGCAGGTCGCTGGGGGGGAGGCCGCTCCCGTTC
The DNA here is from genome assembly GCA_050053635.1 of Gemmatimonadales bacterium. Taxonomy (GTDB): domain Bacteria; phylum Gemmatimonadota; class Gemmatimonadetes; order Palauibacterales; family KS3-K002. The sequence continues at coordinate 598 of JASFTI010000437.1, read as the reverse complement.
GGCGCCACAACGTGAGGAGTGGGTAATCACATGGTTTCTGGAGCAGGTTCCGGCAATCGAGTCGAAGACAACAAGGCAACGGTGAGACGGATGCTCGAGCGGCTGAGCGCCGGCGACATCGGCGGATTAACCGATGCGCTCGCGCCGGACTACGTCCGTCACTGTCAAGCGATGCCGCCGGACCTCCAGGAGATTCGCGGCCGGGACGCGATGCGCCAGTGGCTCGAGTCGAATCGGGCGACTTTCCCGGACTACCGCGAAGAGCTCGAGTGGCTGATCGCCGAAGGTGACTTCGTGGCGTGGCGCTCGAGAGGGACGGGCACGCAGCGCGGCCCGCTCGGCGCCTTCCCCGCCACCAACAAGCGCATCGACCTGACGATCATGGGCATGCATCGCTTCGAGGCGGGCCTGGTCGTCGAGACTTGGACGTCGTGGGACAGCTGAGCTGAAGGGAGGGCGCGGCGACGGCCCCGGCGCCGGGCACTCAGTCCGTCGAGAACTCGCCCTCGTCGATCGCCCGCAACTCCTCGGCACTCAGCTCCAGCTCCGCGCTGCCCGCCGAGTCGAGCACGTGTTCCACCGTCCGCGCACCCGGTAT
>JASFTI010000436.1:0-3203 GCA_050053635.1 Gemmatimonadales bacterium | reverse complement strand
CGAACCAGGATCCGAGCCCAGGGAAGACGAGAGCCCAGCATGGAAACTCTTGAGGTCCGGACCTCGCGTCGCGAGGAACTGGTCGAGATCACCGGACAGGTTCGCGAGGCGGTACGCCGTGCCGCAGTTGACCAGGGCGTCGCGCACCTCTGGTCGTTCCACACGACCTGCGGGCTGACGGTAAACGAAGGGGCCGACCCCGATGTGGCTCGAGACATAGCCTGGAAGCTTGGCGATCTCGTGCCCCACGATGAGGCCGCCTATCGGCACGCCGAAGGCAACTCCGACTCACACGTGAAGACCAGCCTGGTCAACCCGGGCGCCACGCTACTCGTCTCCGATGGTGATATCGTGCTGGGTAGGTGGCAGGCCGTCTTCCTAGCGGAGTTCGACGGCCCCAGGGTCAGAAAGGTGGGAGTTCAGGTCGTAGCCGCCGGCTAGCTGCCCGCCCGAGCGGCGGTCTGTTCCGCTTCCAGCTCGTGAGCTCGCCGGCGCAACTCAGCATAGCCAGTCGCGCCCAGCACTTCCTTGAGCTCGAAGGCATAGGCGTCGATGGCCGGCGTACGCCCGTCCGACGCCAGCGTACAGCAGGGCCGGACCCCGTCGCACATATCGTCGAACTCCAGACGACCGTACCAGGTTGTCAGCGGGAAGAGCCGGCAATAGAACGGCTTCAGCCGCTCCCCTTCCGGCAGGCCCAGGCGTGGTTCCAGCGCCTGCAAAACGCACAGACCCTCGGCGTCCAGAAAGACGCACTTCCCTTCGTGCGTCCCGGTCCCCACGCACAGGCCACCGGGGTAGTCCTCGTCCTCCTCGATATTCTCCTCGAACCACTGACCCGGGTCAGTGGTCTGCGTCCCATCCATGACCTGCTGAACGCGGTCCGCATACTCCAGTATCCGGTCACGGTCCGGTAGCGATACATAGACCCCGTGTCGACAGCAGTGGCCTCCGCACTCCTCGGCGACGTTCAGCGGACCGCCCCCCTCGATCCTCCCCGTGGCCAACCGCAGCTCGACCTTCCACGGGCCGATCTGGACGGTCCTTTCCCTTTCTCTCCGGCCACGCAACGTCGCCATCCCTTTTCCCTCTCTACTCACGCTCTAGTTCCCTCCTCAGAAGTGCGCTGAATGATACCGTCCGCGGCTAGCCGTTGAAAGAGGTTGCGGGCTCGCGGGCGCGGCGGCCCAGCGCGGCCGCAGGCGCGGTGTAGCGCCGGCTTGCCGGGCCTGGACGGCGTGTCCAAGTCGTTGTCCACAAAAGAGTTAAAGTGTCCAGAGGTCACATCGTGGAACGGTGCGCCGACCCACGTTCAACGGGTGGCCGGTGATTCGACCATGGTTTTCCAGAGACCCAGCAGGTAGGGATCGAATTGCTCGGGGTTCTCTTGATAGGCCTGGGCCCAGCTGGTGAAATCGGGGAGGGCGAGGTCATCCATCAGTATTTCGACGAGCAGGTCCGCGATCTGCTTGAAGCTCAACGCGCCCTGCGCTATGCCGGCCCTCTCTTCGGCCAGCCTGGCGAGCTCGAAGACCCGTTCCTCCTCCAGCTCCATGAACACGTCACAAAGACGGGCGGAGCAGTAGTCGAGATATTTCGCTCGGAGAACCTCTTCCGAGTCAGCAACTGGCCTGCGGGGCTTTCGCGGCTCGCCCTTTCCCGGTCGCCTCGCCATACCTCCACCTCCTCGCCAAGGGCGACCACGTCGCACGAGAGCAACAGGTCACCAGCACGATGCTAAAGCTCGCACGGGTGCGGGTCAAGGATCGCTGGCTTGTGGCGGGTACAAGCGGCGCCGGTTGCCCTCGGCGGGGGGGGAGGGCCGGCCGTCTACGTCAACTCGAACGTCGTCTCGAGCGTCGACTCGACTGACGACGCAGACGGCCGGTGCAGGGCGGCAACGCCCTGCAGACGAGCAAACACTGCTCGCCGGACTAGCCCGTAGGCCAGGACTCGCTCGATGAATTCCGGATCGGTCTCTTGCACACGCTCGACCTCGTCGGCCAGATCCGCCGGGAGATTGACAGCGAGGTTGACTGAACGTGACTCGGGCATTCGGTCAGGTCCTTCAGTTTGAGGGCACACGACAATCAGGCCGAAACTCGGCTGTGAGAATTCCGGATTTATCGGAAAGGGCCGCTCTGCAGAAATTCCCCGGAAAAGTCCGAAGAGCAGCGAGTTCTAACTTCGAAGCGGGCCCATTATAACAAGCGGCGTGAGGTGGGCGCAAGGCCGCCGGGCCTCGAACAGCTGTTCGGAGCCTGTACGCTAACAGCTTTTTCTTCAACGAGTTACGTCAATCGGTCGGCGCGTAACCGGCGACGGATTTTGCACAAACTTCTGAGTCCCAAATGAAAGCGTTCCGGTCACGCAAATGCTTAGTCCACGTAACATCCGCGATGCGGAATTCAAATACATCGCGCACGTAGCGGTTCAATTTCGAAAGAATTTGCAAGATAGCGAAAATTCGGTCACAGAAGCTCACAGAACCTCGAGAACCTCGCGAACGTCGTTCGCATCGGTTCGACATGCGACCCACAGGTCGCCCACGGCGTCGACGCGCTCGGCCATCGACCGCAGGTCGAAGTCGGTGGGTTGCAGATCGGTTTCGAGCTCGGCCCAGCTCAGCGGGGCGGAAACAGTTGCTCCCGGGTGTGGCCGGACCGAGTAGGCCGAGGCTAGCGTGGCGCCGCGCCGGTTCTGCAGGAAGTCGAGGTAGACGCGTGGTCCGCGCTTCGAGGCGACGCGCTGGACCGTGGTCAGGTCGGGGGTTGACTGGGCGACGAGCTGGGCGACGAGCTCCGCCAGCAGGCGGCCGGTCTCGTAGCTCGTGGCCGCCTCGAGCGGAATGACGATGTGCATGCCGCTGGCGCCGGAGGTCTTGGGATAGCCGCGCAGCCCGAGACGCTCGAGCTGTTCCCGAGTCGCCAGCGCCGCCTGGCGGACGGCGGCGAAGGGGACACCTTCTCCGGGATCGAGATCGAGGACGGTGTAATCCATCTCATCGAGGGAGCCGAGCCGGGAGGGCCAGACGTGTTGTGAGATGGCAGCCAGCTGGACCGTATAGAGAAGCGTGTAGAGGTCACCACCGACGACGCGCTCGGCCGGTTCACCGTCGACCTCGAGGGTCACGGTCTGGACGGCCTCCGGGACGGGCCCAGCCATCTTCTGCTGGTAGAACATTTCGCCGGAGATCCCGTTGG
>JASFTI010000435.1:0-3217 GCA_050053635.1 Gemmatimonadales bacterium | reverse complement strand
GGCCCGCACGTGTCGCGCGTGATTGAATTGCACGAAGTCGGCGACTTTGTAGATCCGTTCCCAGGGGATCGGTTCACCGCGTTCCTCGTAGCCGCGCAGCTTGGCGATCTCCGAGCTGGCGGCCTTTACCACCCGGTGACAGCCCAGGCAGAGTTCGACCGTCGGCATCGATGCCCACGGCGAGACGTCGGTGTTCGAATGGCAGTAGAGGCACTCGACCTCGTACTCACCGGCGTGACGGCGATGGCTGAAGAAGATGGGCTGTATAGGACCTCGGCCCCAGCCGACCAGTGTGTCCCGGTCGAGCGAGAATTGAGCGCCCTGGGCCACGGCGGCGGCTGCGGGGACCGGCCCTCCGGGGGCCGGGCGTCCGGCTCGGGGGGCTTGGAAGACGAATGCCAACAGGGCCACCCCGGCCACTCCCCACAGACTGATTGTGAACGCTCTGCGCGGGGTGAGCATCGTCCTCCCGGTCGTGAGCTGCGATGTGCCCTAGAAAGTCGGGCTGAGACTACGATTAGGGTGGTTGGGCGTCAAGGGTTTCCGGGGCCCCGGAGCCCCTCATTTCGCGCGCCGCAGCTCAGCCTGAATCCGCTCCAGCACCTGGACCGCGATCCAGGTCTGCGCTCCCAGGTGACGCCGACCCCAGGCGCCGTACTTGTGCTGCGTCTCGAGCAGCCGCGGGGCGGCCTGGCGCAGCATACGATCGCTAGCCGGGTGTCTTATCTCCAAAAGAGCTTCGAGGACGAAGAAGAACTCCACGTTCGGCCAGTCGCCGGCCTCCTCCTGCGCTCCCGCCAGCGACTCGAGCCCCGCTTCCAACTCCGCGCAGCGCCCCCCGTCCTGCCAGGCCAGCGCTTGTAGCGCGCCGACCAGCACGGCCGGCGTGTAGTTGCCGCCGTACTCGAGATAGAGCGGCAGACTGCGGAGACCCATTATCGATGCGTTCGCACGCGGATCGCTGGGACGCGCCCGCAGCGCCGACCGCAACGCCCGCTCCGACATCAGCAACCGCGCACCGGCGTCCGAAGTCACGCTCTGCCCGTTGCTCAACGTCAGTTCCTGCGGCTCGTCCGACGGGCCGGGGCTGAAGAACCCGCTGATGAAGTGCTCGCAGATCCGACTCTCGTGGCGCGCCGGCGTGCAACCCGAGCCGTAGGCGCCCTCCTCGTCGCGTCGCCCGTACAGCCAGTCCAGCGCCTTATCGACCACCGGGGAGTCGCCCGCCAGACCCAGCTCCAGCAGCCGCCACAGCGACTCCGCCGTGACCGCTAGGTCACCGCCCTCCTCCCAGCTACCGTCCGGACCCTGCCGCGCCCGTAGGTCGCCCCGCAGGTGCCACGCCAGCTCCGGCGCGCCCCGACCGCTGTCGCGCCGCGCCAAATACCCGTAAAAGTTGCGCCGCTCGCCCAGCCAGTCCCGACCACGGTCCACCGCGTCCTGCACCGCCCGCAGCGTGACCTCACCCTCCGCGGCCTCCGCCTGCGACTCGACCGCCTTGGCTTTCCCCTTGGCGGGGGCCACCTTCGCCCGGGTCTTGGCCTTGGCCTTCGCCTTCGGCTTGGCCTTCGCTTTCGGCTTGGCTTTGGGTTTGGCCTTCAACCTGGCCTTCCCCTTCGCCTTCTTGGCCGCGCCAGTCGCCTTCTTCTTGGTCCCGGAACGCTTCTTTTTCGCGCTAGCCTTCTTGGTCTTGGCCAACGGGTCCTCCCTCCCGGTCGTCAAGACGTCAGGAACGCCGTAGATTATCACGTCGGTCCACTCCACGCGAGTGGCCAGCGCAGATTGACCCCTACCAGAGTAAGCCATGCTACGATCAGCCGTGGTCTCGACGGGCTACTATGTGCCCGAACGTGTGATAACTAACGAAGATCTCACCCACTGGATGGATACCAGCGACGAGTGGATCCGCCAGCGCTCGGGGATCGCCGAGCGCCGCTGGGTGGAGGGCGGGACGGGTAGCTCGGACCTGGGAAAGGAGGCGGCGGAGCGGGCGCTGGCCGCAGCGGGGCTGGAGGCCGGCGATCTGGACTGCATCGTCGTGGCGACGCTGAGCCCGGACGTCTATTTCCCGGGCTCCGGCGTATTCCTGCAGCGGAAGCTGGGCATCAGGGACGTGCCGTGCCTGGACGTGCGGAATCAGTGCAGCGGCTTCATCTACGGGCTGTCGGTCGCCGACGCCTGGATCCGGGCGGGTGTCTACAAGCGGATCCTGTTGGTGGGCACCGAGGTCCAGTCGACGGGCCTGATACTGTCGACGGCGGGTCGTGATACGGCGGTGCTGTTCGGGGACGGGGCGGGCGCGGCGATCCTGGGTCCGACGGAGGACGGCGATCGGGGCGTGCTGTCGGTGAACATCCATGCCGACGGGCGGCACGCCGAGAAGCTGTGGATGGAGGCGCCGGGCTCGCGCTACAAGCCGTGGCTGGTGCCCGAGCAGATCGAGAAAGGTCTGACGCGGCCGGCGATGGAGGGGCGCGAGGTGTTCAAGCACGCCGCGGTGAAGATGCCGGCGGCGGTGAAGGAGGCGCTGGAGGAGACCGGGCTGAGCTTGGACGACGTCGACTACGTGATCCCGCACCAGGCGAACCTGCGGATCACCCAGGCGGTGCAGAAGTCGCTGGGCCTGCCCGAAGAGAAGGTGATCAGCAACATCGACAGGTACGGGAACACGACGGCGGCCAGCATCCCCATCGCGCTGCACGAGGCGGTGGAGGACGGGCGGATCCGGAGGGGCAGTCTCGTGTGTCTTACCGCGTTCGGCTCGGGTTTCACCTGGGGTGCTGCTTTGATACGATGGTGAGCAGTAGGCGGTAGGCGGTGACTTCGAAAGCTCGATGTTCGAAGTTCCACCGGCCACCGCCTACTGATAACGGAGGCTGAATGAGAAAGCTGAACCTTGGACTAGCTCTGCTTCTCGCACTCGGCACGGGCGTTGCCAACGCCGAGGCCCAAACCCCAACTCGCATCATGATCCGCGTGGTCGCTCACGACGCGAAGATCATCGGCAGCGGGGTGGGCGGCGCGCGCGTGACCGTCGTCGATGCCGAGACCGGCGCTTTCCTGGCCGAGGGCGTGCAGCAGGGCGGCACAGGTGACACGGAGCTCATCATGAGCACGCCGCACGCCCGCGACATGACGGTCTACGATACCGAGGGCGCCGCCGGCTTCCTGGCCGAGCTCGAGATCGCCGAGCCGAGGGTCGTGGTCATCTCGGCGG
>JASFTI010000434.1:0-3238 GCA_050053635.1 Gemmatimonadales bacterium | reverse complement strand
GCGACGTGCAGGCTACCCAGCCGATCGAGTCCGGAGCGGGCAGCCTCGGTCAGCCGGAGTCTTACGGGTACCGGCGTGCGCGCCGTGGGCTGGGAGAGGTGCGTGACGACTTTGCCGCCGAGCGCCGATTGGAGCGCGCCGATCACCGAAGCCTTGGGCACACCGCTGAGTGCGGCTTTCTCTTCGTCCACCTGGAGCCGGATCTCGCGTTGCGGTTCGCTCAGCGACCAGTCGACATCGACCACGCCCGGGTGGTCGGCGAAGATTTCGCGGACTCGGGTGGCGACCTCGATCTGCGAGTCGCGATCGGGTCCGTAGATCTCGGCGACGAGAGTCGAGAGCACCGGCGGCCCCGGTGGTACCTCAACGACCTTGACCCGGGCGCCGGTTCCCGAGTGTACTGCTATATCCTCGACGATGGGCCGGATGCGCTTGGCGATGTCGTGGCTCTGGTCGCCGCGCTCGGACTTGTCGACGAGGTTGACCTGGATGTCGGCGACGTTGGTGCCGCGTCTCAAGTAGTAGTGTCGGATCATCCCGTTGAAGTTGAACGGCGCCGCGGTGCCGGCGTAGAGCTGAACGTCGGAAACCTCCGACACGTCCGCCAAGCCCCGAATCATGTCCTCGCCCAGCGCCACCGTCGTCTCGAGTGGCGTGCGCTCGGGCATATCGACGATGATCTGCATCTCGTCCTTGTCATCGAAGGGCAGCATTTTCGCCGCTACACCGCGTGTGAAGAACATCGCGGTCGCCCCGATGAGCAGGACCGTCACCGTGCCGAGCATCGCCCACATATGGATTGGCCGGCGCAGCAGCGGGTCCATCACCCTGTGATAGACCCGGTAGATCCGAGTCCTCTCTAGTACGTAGGCCGGCTTCTCCTTGCCGCCGTGCGCGCCGCCCAGCAGGCGATACGCCAGCCAGGGCGTCCCGATCAACGCCACGCCGAGAGAGAAGAGCATGGCGACGGTCGCGCCGATCGGCATCGGGCTCATGTAGGGGCCCATCAGACCCGAGACGAAGAGCATCGGGAGCACCGCCGCGATGACCGTGAGTGTTGCCAGGATCGTCGGGTTGCCGACCTCGTCTACGGCCGCCCGCGCGGCAGCACGGAGCGGCCGGTCGCGCATCGCGAAGTGGCGTTCCATGTTCTCCGCCACGATGATCGAGTCATCGATCACGATCCCGGTCACGAAGATCAGCGCGAACAGCGTCACCCGGTTCAGCGTGTAGCCGAAGAACTGATAGACGAAGAGTGTGAGAGCGAAGGTGATCGGTACCGAGATCATCACGATCACGGCGCTGCGCCAGCCCATCGCCAGGGCGACGACGAGACCGACGGCGAGGATAGCCAACAACAGGTGCTCTTTGAGGGTCGTCACCTTCTCGCGCGCCGTCTCGCCGTAGTTGCGCGTCGTGTGGATCTGGACGTCGGCAGGTACGATGCGGCCGTGGAGAGCCTCGGTCTTCGACTCGAGCGCGCGTCCCAGCTCGGTGGCGTCGGCGCCGGGTCGCTTGGATACGGCGATCGTGACCATCGGCTCGAGCGGCGAGCCCGGGATGCCGTGGAAGGTATAGGTGCTGATCTCTTCGGGCCCGTCGACGACCTCGGCCACATCCGACACCTGCACCAGTGCGCCGTCGCGAACGTCGAGGACCACTGACTCGACGTCCCGGGCGGAGTGCAGGAAGGGGCCCGCCGTGACCCGGACCACCTCATCGCCCTGAGTATACTGGCCGGCGTCGACGTTCAGGTTGGCCAGGCGTAAGCGCTCCGCGATGATATTGGGATCGACACCGTAGGCGGCCATGCGCTCGGGAGAGAGCTCTACCCGGATCTCGCGCGCGTAACCGCCGATCACCGAAACGTCGCGCACCTCGGGCACCGCCTCGAGTGCGACCCTGAGCTCATCGGCGATGGAGCGCAGCGCCGTATGATCGTAGCCGCCGCCGCTCAACGTCATGGTGAAGAACGGGATGTCGTCGATCGTTACGGTCTTGACCAGCGGCATGTTGAATCCGGGCGGCATGCGATCCGCGTACTTCATCATCGTGGTGTACAGCCGGACCAGGCTCTCCTCCATGTCGCGGCCGACTTCGTATCGCACGGTTACCAGTCCGATTCCGAATTCGGCGTGGCTGTAGACGTACTCGACGCCCTGGATGCCCGATAGCACGTTCTCCATCGGGATCAGAAGTCGGTTCTCGATCTCCTCCGGCGAGGCGCCCGGCAGTGGCAGGTAGATATCGGCGAGCGGCACGATGATCTGCGGCTCCTCCTCGCTGGGCAGCGTCATGACCGTGTACAACCCGAGGGTCAAAGCGCCGGCCAGCAGGAGAGGCGTGAGTTTCGAGTCGATAAAGGCTTCGGCCAGCCTTCCGGCAAATCCACTCTTCATCGGAGACCCTCCGTCCTGGCGGTCTGCAAATCGGCGAAGGGTGGCGTCCAGCTTGCGCTCTGCACGCTACCGACTGGCTGCCCGTCGACGAACGTCGTGGCGGGTTCTCGAACCAAAAGCGCATCGGCACTGGGGCCGGCCAGCATCTCGACCGAGGCGCCCAATCGTCGGCCGACGCGAATCCACCGCAGGCGCAGTTCGTCGCCTTCCACCACGAAGACGCCGGTCAGTTGTCCGCGACTCACGACGGCATCGGCGGGGATCCACCGCGTCGTCGAGGCCCGCTCGCCGAACTCGAGCCGCACGAAGCTGCCGGGTGGGATGGCCGGTAGCCCTGTCGAGTCGACGACGAAACGCCCCTCGATGCGGAAGCGGCGACTCGCCCGCTCGACGGCGGGTACCGCGCGTGTCAGCTGCGCGGCGAAGCGCTGGCTCGTTTCCGGCCAGTGGACTTCGATACGGTCGCCCACCGCGAGTTGTCCCGCCAACTCGGCCGGCAGATCCGCCTCGATCTTGAGCGCCCCGGAGCCGATCATCTCGAGGATCGGGACGCCGGGGACGGCCAGGTCGCCCGCGTCGGCTCGGCGGGCCGTGATCACACCGAAGAACGGCGCCCGCAGGATCACATATTCCCGCTGGGCGCGGGCGTCGCGCAGCCCCGCCTCCGCCATCTCGAGGCGCGCCTTCGCGTCGTCCAGCTCCTGGGCGGTGGCTGCACCGTCTGCGGCCAACGCCGAGATCCGCTCGTGCCACTGGCGCGCCAGCTCGGCCGCCGCCTCGGCGCTGCGAATCCGGGCGTCGATCTCGTCGCTCTCCAGGCTGACCAGCCGATCGCCGGT
>JASFTI010000433.1:0-3242 GCA_050053635.1 Gemmatimonadales bacterium | reverse complement strand
GCACCGTCGAAGAAGAGGTCGACCAGCACGTCGCCCGATAGGTGCCCGCCCTTGACGAGCACCGACTGCGCCCCTCGCTCGGCCAAGATCTCCGCTGCCCTCCGCATATCGGCCGCCGTCGCCACCGGCCGCCCGGCGAGGATCGCTGCTTCCGGCAGATTGGGCGTCAGCACCTCTGAGAGGGGCAGCAACTGCGTTGCCAGGGCGCTGACCGCGTCCTCCTCCAGCAGGCGATCGCCGCTCTTTGCCACCATCACGGGGTCGACGACCAAGTGGGCGAGCCCTGATTCCCGGATCGCGCCGCTAACGGCTTCGATGATCGGCGCGTCCGCGAGCATGCCGGTCTTGACCGCGGCCGGCTCGAGGTCGTCGGCTACGGCGCGGATCTGATCGGCCACCACCTCGGGTTCGACCTTCTGGATCGACCGGACCCCGAGGGTGTTTTGTGCCGTGATCGCCGTGATCGCCGAGGTACCGAACACGCCGTATGCTTGGAATGTCTTGAGGTCGGCCTGAATGCCGGCACCGCCGCCGCTGTCGCTGCCGGCGATCGTGAGTGCTACTTGGCGCGCTGTCATGGGGCTCCCTTCCGTCTGAACTCTCCCTGAACCACTTTGTCGGTGCGTGCCCGGCTGCTCACGTGTCGGAGCGGCGCGCGGGACCGTCGACGATGATCTCTCGAAGCCAAGCGAAGCTGATCCGCAAGCTGAAGTCGCGCAAGCGACGGGAACAAGAGCTCGCCTTTCTCGTGGAAGGGGTGCGGCTCGTCGAGGAGCTGTTGGCCAGCAACTGGGAGGTCGAGCTCGCGGTCACCGCGCCGGTGCTTTCCGAGACGCCGCGCGGTCGGCAGCTGATCGAGGCCGTGGACGCAAGGGGCTGGAAGCGGGCCGAGGTTCCGGACTCCCAGCTGAAGGAGCTGGCCGACACGGAGACGCCCCAGGGTGTGCTCGCCGTGGCGCGCCGGCCCGTCCGCCGGCTGACGGAGTACGAGCCGCAGGCGCGGGCCGCCCTGCTCGTTTTCGATCGGGTAACGGATCCGGGCAACCTGGGCACGCTGTTGCGCGCCGCAGAGGCGCTGGGTGTCGCCTGGGCCGTAGCTCTACCGGGGACGGTCGACCCCTGGAACCCGAAGGCGGCGCGCGCTTCGGCCGGCTCGCTTTTTCGGCTCCCGCTCTCGCAGGAGGACTGGCCCGAGCTCGTGGCCTGGCTGCGCGAGCTCGAGTTCGCCATCTTGGGCGCCGACTCGGCTGGCGAGCCGCTGGGGCGGATCGGAGATCCGCCGGACCGTTTCGCGCTGGTTCTGGGGAACGAACCCTCCGGCCTATCGGACGCGGTACGGCGCGACAGTGACCGGTTGATAGCCGTACCACTGCCCGGCGGCATGGATTCACTAAACGTGGCGATCGCCGGTGCGCTCCTCCTCGACCGGCTGCTCGCCGGTTCGGCAACCTGAGACCAGGTCCACTCAACGCGAAGGCGCTGAATGTCTCAGCCGTTCATACTGGCCTACGCCGCGCTCATCGGACTGGCGTTCGGCTCGTTCCTCAATGTGTGCATCGTGCGGTTGCCCAAGAACGAGTCGGTCTTCAAGCCTCGCTCTCGCTGTATGTCGTGCGGTCGCCAGATCACTTGGTACGAAAACGTCCCCGTCCTCAGCTGGCTGGCGTTGCGCGGACGCTGTCTGACCTGCAAGGCGCCGATCTCGGTTCAGTATCCGCTGGTCGAGCTGACCACAGGGGCGATCTGGGTGGGTGCCTATATCTATTTCGGGCTCAGCTGGCAGGCGCTGGCGGCAGCCATCTTCTGCACCCTGCTGCTCGGGATCGCCGTCACCGACGCGCGCGAGTACATCATCCCGGACGAGTTCAGCGTCGGCGGTCTGCTGCTCGGGCTCGGCCTCTCTTTCGCGCCCGGTGACCCGTCACCGCTCATGTCCTTCATCGGCGCCGCTCTCTCCTTCGCCCTCATGTATGGTGTTGCGGTAGTGGGAGAGTGGGCCTTCAAGAAGCCGGCCCTCGGCGGCGGCGACATCAAGATGATGGCCATGGTGGGCGCGTTCCTCGGGCCGCTCTATGCCCTGCTGACGATCTTCGTCGGCTCCTTCGTCGGTGCCGTGATCTTCGGACCCATCGGCCTCAAGACCGGCAAGCTGGTCCCCTTCGGCGTCTTCTTGGCTGTGGGCGCCGCCTTCGTCCTGCTCTGGGGAGACGCCATGGTCGGTTGGTACGCCACCCATATACTGGGACTGTAGATTCGGGATTCTAGGATTCCAAGATTCCGGGATTCGGGAATTGCGAATTGGGGAACCGATTCCTAAATGAGCGGATCCCCCAACCCCGAATCCCCGAGTCCCCGAATCCCCAAATCCCCACGACTGATTCTGGCCCGGAGCACCTGGGTGTCGGTGGCGGCGGTGACCTCGATGACCACGCCCTCGCGCTCGATCCGCTCGCCTGGTTCGGGAACCTGCCCGAACACCTCGAGCAGGTAACCGTTCAGCGAGCGGTGCTCGAGCAGCGGGAAGGTCGTGTTGAAGAAGTGGTTGATCTCTCGGAGGTCGGCGCTACCGTCGACGAGGATCTCGTTGCGGCCGAGCCGCACGATAGGTTCCTCCGTTACGTCGCTTTCGTCGACGATCTCGCCCACCAGCTCCTCCAGGATGTCCTCCAGGGCGATGAGCCCGTCCACGCCGCCGTATTCGTCGATCACGATCCCCAAGTGGATGCGGCGCGTCTGGAAATCGAACAGCAGCTTATCGAGCGTGACGGAGCCGGGGACGAAGAACGGCTCCCGCGCCAGGGCACGCAGTTCCACGTCGCGCTGGCCCGAGATCAGGGCCATGTATGCGTCGCGGAGATAGAGGACGCCGGTGATGCGGTCGATGCTCTCGCTGTACAGCGGTACACGGCTGTAGCGGGCGCTGCGGAGTTCCAGCGCGATCTCTGACAGGGTGCGCGTGTCCGGCCAGGCGAACATGTCGACCCGCGGCGTCATGATATCGTAGGCCGTCGTCTGGTCCAGCAGAAAGGCCCGCTCGATCAAGCGCCGCTCGTGCTCCTCGATTACCACCTCACCGTTGCCCGGGCTCACCATGTCGAGGATCTCCCGGTCGGAGATACCGGGTAGGACCTCCGTGAACTTCGGCCCCAGCATTCGGACGATCGCCTCGGCCGGCCAAGTCAGGGGCAGCAGGGCCTTCGAGACGATCCGGGTCGGCCGCGCGGCGCGCAGGGCCGCCCGCT
>JASFTI010000432.1:0-3260 GCA_050053635.1 Gemmatimonadales bacterium | reverse complement strand
GCCGCGACGAGGGGTACAACGCCGTCATTGGCAACTACTGGTGGCTCGCCTACCGGCCCGACAAGCTGATCAACCAAATGCTCCGCCGGTGCGCGCGGTCTGGTTACCCGATCCCGTTCTTCGCAGCCCCCGAGAGCCACAACACCCCTCGTGCGGCCGCCCGGCCTGGGGGTCTTAAGTACGCTCGACTCGTATGGGCGCTGGGATGTCTGATGCCAGCCTTGCCATTCTGCCACGCCGGATTTGAGATCGCCGAGGTTGTTCCGGTCAACACCGGCCTCGACTTCGAGCGAGAGGACCTGAGCGCCTATCCGGCCGAGAAGCTGCCGTTGTTCAGCGAGGCAGCCTACAGTTGGGAGAGCGAAGAGGACCTGTTGCAGTGGATCCAGCGAGTGCTCGATATCCGGGTCCAATACGCCGACTTGATCACGGATTCCGACCCGACCACGTTTGGACTCGTGGCATCAGATAACCCGAACGTGTGGGCCGTCGTGCGTCACCAGGCGAGGCGTGCGATCAGCATCCTCTTTAACTTGACCTGGGAGGTCGACGTAAGCTTCCGCATTCGGCTGCCGACAGACAAAGCTGAGATCGTGGACCTGCTGAGTCAGCGAACGTTCGCACTGAACAGGAGTCAGCTGGAAGCGACCTTTGAGCCTGCCGAATGCGTCATCGCGACTTGGTAGCTCTGGACGTCAATCGTGCCAGGGACCCCGATTACCCCTAGCCGCGTAGGTCGCAACCGCTCACGCGGAGCCCGAAAGGCCACACCTTCGAGAGGAATGCATGCTCTCTATTCCCTCGCAACTGGCGTTAGCCCCCCCACTTCGAGCGGCAGTCGTCATCTCCTTGGGGACCGCCCGACCAAGTACACACGCCCGGAGCAGTTCGTTCTGAGACTCCAGGGTCTTTCCACTTCACCTCCTCCGTGCTATAATCAGGCCGAACGATCGGTCACCGGCTCTGCCTCCCTTGAACGCGGTTAACGAGTGAGCGACTTGATGCCTCAACCTATTGAGATACCTACAGAGACTATTGCCACGGATGTGGCCGAAGACGAATACCTCAGTTGTATCCGGTGCGGGCTCTGTCTATCAGTATGCCCGCTTTATCGTCTCACCCTGAACGAGACCGATTCTCCCCGTGCGCGCGTGGCCCTACTGCGTGCCGTTCGCGAGGGGCTGCTGGAGGAGCCCGACGACCGGACGGCAGCGTCGTTCTTCCGTTGCCTCCTATGTGGCGCCTGCACGTTCACCTGCCCCAGCGGCGTCACGGTTGACCGCATCCTGGAGCTCACCCGGGGAGAAATGGCCGACCTGGGCCTTCTCCCCGAGCCATTGATCGCGTTGGGTGCTCGGATTGCTGAAGGGCACAACGTCTCGGGCGAGCCCAACGAGAATCGCCTGATGTGGATAGACAACCTGACCCGCACACCGACCGGCGTAGGCAAGGAGCAGGCGGAGGTGGTCTATTTCGTGGGCTGCGTGAGCGCTATGTTCCCACGCAGCTACTCCGTGGCTCAGTCCTTCGTCGAGCTCCTGGAAAAGGCGAACATCGACTACGCGCTTCTGGGAGAGCAGGAGTGGTGCTGCGGCTATCCTCAAGCCATCAACGGCGAACGGCAGCGGGCTCGCGAGACAATGAGGCACAACCTGGAAGCTGTGCGGGCGACAGGGGCCAGGACTTTGGTCACAACCTGCCCATCGTGCTTTCACTTCTGGAAGCACACCTACCCGGTGGCGCTGGAAGAGGACCTCAGCTTCGAGGTAGTGCACGCCTCCGAGCTCCTTGCTGATCTGCTGGAGGCGGATCGGCTGCCGCTGCGAGACGATCTGCAGGAGCGGCTGGTCACCTACCACGATCCGTGCGACCTGGGCCGCAAGAGCGGCGTCTTCGAGGCGCCTCGCCGCATCTTGGCCCGGATCCCCAGCGTGGACCTGGTGGAGATGGCCGAGAATCGAGCTGGCTCCCACTGCTGCGGCGGCGGCGGGAATCTCGAGAGCTTTGACCCGGAGCTGAGCGCAGCGATTGCCGCCACGCGCATCCGCGAGGCAGCCGAGACCGGGGCCAAGACCGTACTCTCCGCCTGCCAGCAGTGCGAGCGAACGCTCTTCGCCGCTGCGCGTTCGGAGGGGATTCGCGTTCGAGCACAAGACATCGTCGAGCTGGTGCTGGATGCGGCCAGGTAGAGCACGAGACGCCGCCGTCGGCCATGACGGGCCACAGGCGTGACCGCGGCGGTTGCCGGCTGCAGCAAGGACCTGCAAAGTCAATGATCGACATCACTGCAGAACTGCGAGAAGCGCTCGGTCCACGGAAGGTCTTGACGTCGCTCGAGGACCGCATTGCCTATTCGTACGACGGGACTTTCGAGCAGAGCCTGCCAGACGCGACCGTCCTTCCGGAATCCACGGAAGACATCGTGGCAGTGGTGCGCCTCGCGGGTGAACACGATGTCCCGATCGTTCCGAGAGGGATGGGCTCTGGGCTGGCGGCGGCCTCCGTCCCCTTTGGCGGCGGGATCGTACTGTCACTCACACGGATGAACCGCATCCTGGAGATCGATGAGGAGAACCGTACCGCGCGGGTAGAAGCAGGGGTAATCACGGTCGACCTAGAGGCAGCGGTGGAGGAACTGGGCTTATTCTACCCGCCGGATCCTTCCAGCAATGAGCAGTCGACCATCGGTGGGAACATCGCCTGCAACGCCGGCGGCCCACGTTGCCTGAAATACGGGGTCACCGGAGACTACGTGATGGGGCTGACAGTAGTCCTGGCCGACGGTCAGGTGCTTCAGACGGGGAACAAGGCGATCAAGAATGTCGTGGGCTACGACTTGACGGCGCTCTTCGTCGGCTCAGAAGGGACCTTGGGAGTGATCACCGAGGCGCTGCTGCGACTGACCGCCAAGCCCCAATACGTGCGCACCGCCCGCGCCGAGTTCCCGGCCCTAGAGGACGCCTCCCGCACGGTCAATGCGATGCTCCGTACCGGCGTAGTCCCGGCGACCTTGGAACTGATGGACGAGACAGCCATCACCTGTATCGAGGAGGCAATGGAGCTTGGGCTGTCGCTGGACGTGGAAGCGATGCTGATCATCGAAACCGACGGGTCAGACGAAGATGCCGTACGACGCGAGATCGAGACAGCAGATCGTGTCTGCCGTGAGAACGGCGCTCGCGAGGTCATCATCGCCCGAACAGAAGAGGAGCGGGACCAACTGTGGCGCGCCCGACGCTCCGTGTCGCCTTCGCTGGCCC
>JASFTI010000431.1:0-3267 GCA_050053635.1 Gemmatimonadales bacterium | reverse complement strand
TCCCGCACTTTCGTGCATGCTCCCGGGGCGCGTGCCGCATCGACACCTACGTTGCCAAGCCTGCGATCCCCGGCTATGAATTAGTGCGTTGACCCCGATATTACGTGCTTGCTCGAACAGTATTCCGACGTGACTCGTTTGCGGCTAGCCCGAGCGCGGCGGCTCGCTGAATTGGCGTCAACGAGGGAGTGAGTAGTGAAGAATAAGACTCTGCAGGTTGCAGCGCTGGCGCTCTGGCTCGCTCTGAGTGGCCCGGCCGAGTTGGCGGCGCAGCGCGATCAGGACCTGTCCAAGCTGAACGAGATAAGCCGATACCTCGAGCAGCTGACACAGCAGGTCAGCCCTGCGGTCGTGGCGATCGTGGCCATGGGCTACACGCCATTGCAGCAGGGCGACGAGCCCGGTACGGGGCTGTTGACGCGTCGGCAGATCGGTGGATCGGGCGTGATCCTCGACCCTGACGGCTACATACTGACGAACCTGCACGTGGTCGAGGGTGCCGGCCGCATCCGGATACGCCTGCCGATCCCAGCCGGCGATTCGCCCGGCGTGTCGATACTCAAGCCGCAAGGGGTGATCGTCGCCGCGCGCTCGCCGGACGCTGTCTATGGCCGCCTCGCGCTGATGCCGGGCGACGTGATCTACTCGGTCAATAGCGAGCCGATTACAGGGCTCGACCAATTGCGTGCTGCCCTCGAGCGTATTCGGGTCGGCGAGCCGGTGGTCCTGCGGCTCGAGCGCCGGCGTCAGCTTCAATTCATGGCTTTCGAGATGGAGTAGCAACCGACTCAGCCGCGGGAGGTCAGTATGGAACAGGTCAGTCTCACTTCGTTGTGGTTGCCGATCCTGCTCTCAACGGTGATCGTGTTCTGCGCCGCGTTCATCGCCTGGACGGTGCTACCGCACCATCGCTCCGATTGGGTCCAGGTCCCCAACGAGGACTCGCTTATCCAGACGATCCGCGAGCTCGCTCTCGGACGCGGACAGTATGTGTTCCCGCACCAAATGACCGCCGAAGGTGCGAAGGCGGAGAATGCGAAGGAGAAGCTGAAGCAGGGGCCGCGAGGGTCGCTGATCATCTGGGACATGCCCAACATGGGTAGAAGCATGGCTTTCTATTTCCTGTTCTGTCTGGGCGTCTCGTTCATGGTTGCCTACACGGGGTATGCCGCGCGTATCCCGGTCGGTGAAGATTATCTGCACGTCTTCCGTGTGCTGGGTACGGTAGCCTTCCTCGCCTATAGCGCCGCCGAGATTCCCCGGGCGATCTGGTTCGGTCACACCTGGAGCAGCGTCTGGAAGAGCGTGATCGACGGGCTCGTCTTCGGGTTGCTGACCGGCGGCGTGTTCGGGTGGCTGTGGCCTGCATGACAGGTCGGCGACCCGCTGGCGCACTCGGGACCTGATCACTAGGATAACCTCTCCGACCTACAAAGCTTTTCGCGACTGTCGCGCTGCGAAGCGCCAACTGGAGGGACAGCGATGAGCCTCAGGCGCACCTTCATCCGCATATTTTTTGGCCTGGCCGTCGTCGCGCCGTTGGGGATACCACACGGCGCCCGTGCTCAGGGCTATGATGAGAACCTGTTCAGCGCCCTCGAGTGGCGCTCGATCGGTCCGTTCCGGGGCGGCCGGGTCGTTGCGGTCGCCGGCGTCCCGAGCGAGCCGTACGTCTATTACATGGGTGCCACCGGCGGCGGCGTTTGGAAGACCGTGGACGGTGGGATGACATGGCTGCCCGTTGCCGATGAGTACCTCGGCGCCGGCTCGATCGGCGGGATCGCCGTCGCGCCCTCCGACCCGAACGTCGTCTATGTCGGGACCGGCGAGACGTGCATCCGCGGCAACACGTCGCCGGGCGACGGGATGTACAAATCGACGGACGCCGGGAAGACCTGGACGCGTATCGGCCTGCGCGACGGCGGCCAGATCGGTGAGGTCCGCGTCCACCCGACGAACCCGGACGTTGTCTTCGCCGCAGTCCTCGGTCACGTCTTCGGCCCCAACCAGACGCGTGGCGTCTACCGCTCGGAGGACGGCGGCGAGACCTGGGAGCGGGTCCTGTATCGGGACGAGAACACCGGCGCCATCGATATCGTCCTCGACCCCAACAACCCGCGGATCATCTACGCCGCGCTCTGGCAGGCGCGACGGATGCCCTGGGGGATGGAGAGCGGCGGCCCCGGCAGCGGACTCTACAAGTCGACCGACGGTGGCGACAGCTGGACCGAGATCAGCCGCAACAGCGGTCTCCCTACGGGAACGCTGGGCAAGATCGGCATAGCGGTATCGCCGCTGAACTCGGATCGTGTCTGGGCGATCGTCGAAGCGGATGACGGCGGCGTGTTCCGCAGCGACGATGCTGGTGAGACCTGGCGAAGGGTCAACGAGGACCGCAGCCTGCGCCAGCGAGCCTGGTACTACACCCACATCTACGCCGATCCGCAAAACGAGAACACCGTCTACGTGTTGAACACTGGCTTCTACAAGTCGACCGACGGCGGTCGCACCTACGATAGGATCGGAACACCTCACGGCGACAACCACGACCTGTGGATCGATCCTAACAACGCCCTCCGCATGATCGAAGGGAACGACGGCGGCGCCAACGTCACCTACAACGGCGGTGCCAGCTGGACCCGACAGGACAACCAGCCAACCGCCCAGTTCTACCACGTCACGACCACCGAGCATTTCCCCTATCACGTTTGCGGCGCGCAGCAGGACAACAGCACGCTGTGCACTCCCAGCCGCACGACGGGCTTCGGGATCACCATGCAGGACTGGTACGCCGTGGGTGGATGCGAGAGCGGCTACATCGCGGTGCGCCCCGACAACCCCGATGTCTCCTACGCCGGTTGCTACGGCGGCCAGATCAGCCGCTACGACCGAGCGACCGATCAAAATCGCAGCATCCACGCTTGGCCGGATAACCCGATGGGTTGGGGCGCCGCCGACCTCAAGTATCGGTTCCAGTGGACCTTCCCGATCGTGCTATCGCCTTTCGATCCGGACGAGCTGTACATAAGCGCGAACGTCGTCTTCCGCTCACGAAACGAAGGTCAGAGCTGGGAGGTCATCAGCCCCGATCTCACCCGCAACGACAAGAGCAAACAGGTTTCATCCGGCGGCCCGATAACCAAGGACAACACCAGCGTCGAGTATTACGCCACGATCTTCTCGCTCGTACCGTCGCAGCACGACCGGAACACGATCTGGGCTGGCACCGACGATGGCCGGGTCTGGGTCACCCGGGACGGCGGCGGC
>JASFTI010000430.1:0-3275 GCA_050053635.1 Gemmatimonadales bacterium | reverse complement strand
CCTTCGCGTGGGAGCTGCTCGTCACCGACGCCCGGCGGCTGCGGTGGTGCCTGGCCCTGCTCGCCGGAACCGGCCAGTGGCTGACTCAGCCGCTGCATCTCCTGCAGCCGGCGCATCGCCAGCTCGATGTTCCACCTGGCGTTCTCGTTCTGCGGGTCGAGCAGCAGCGACCTGCGATAGGCCTGGATGGCAGCCTTGATATCCTCGGCGCTGGCCGAAGCGCCGTGAGTCAGGACGTTGCCCAGGTTGTAGAAGGCGTGGGCGCGCAGCTCGGGTGTCTGGGCCCGCAGCGCGCTCTCCAGGAAGCGTTGCGCTTCCCGGCGCTCGGCGATCTGCAGGAGTGCTGTGCCAAGGTTGTACTCGAGCCGCGGGGTCGAGGCGCCTCGCATCAAGGCGGACCGGTAACGCTCGACCGCGGTCGAGTAGTCGCCGTCTCGATAGGCGCGATTGCCTCCGGGCTCCTGGCCCCAGAACCTGAATCCCAGGAGGACGGCGGCCAGCACGATCGACAACGAGGTGCCTCCGGACGCTATAGGTTTCATCGCTGCCGCCTCCATGCCCAAGCCCAATCCATCATCAGGAACAGCAAGGCGCCGGCCACGAACCACTGGAACCTCGGCGTCCAGCGGATACCCCGCGTCATCGTGCCCCGACCTTCGCGCAGCTCGGACAGGGCGGCGAGCACCCGGCCGACGCCACCTTCGTCGACTCGTGCCCAGAACCCGCCGGTGGTCCGGGCCGCGCCAGCCAGTGGTTCGGAACTCATGCGGCTCAGCACGATCTCATCGTTCGAGTCGAGCTTGAAGCCGGGGATCCGCTCGCCGATCCGGTCGTAACGTGGGATCGGCTCGGCGTGATCGCTGCCCACACCCAGCGCGTACAGGCGGATCCGTTCACCGGCCGCCTGGCGAGCGGCGTCCAACACCTCGCGCTCTTCGTCGTGTGACTCGCCGTCGCTGAGTATGACGATTGCCCGGTCGCCGCCTTCCGAGCCATTCGCCTGTAGTAGCGAGATCGCCTCGCGTATCGCCTCGGCCGGAGACGAGCCCGGTGTTCCGGCCAGAGTCGGATCGACCGCGTCGAGGTAGAGATGAAGGGCGCCATGATCGATCGTCAGCGGCGAGAGGAGGTAGGCGGAACCCGCAAAGGCGACCAGCCCGATCCGGTGACCCGCCAGTTCCGTCACCAGCCGGCGGGCCTCGAGGCGCTCGCGCTCCAGCCTGTTCGGACGTGTGTCTTCGGCCCACATCGACTCGGAGATGTCCAGGAGGAGGACGACGTCCAGAGCGCGCGTCTGCTCTTCAACCTCCTGCGCACCCCACTGCGGACCGGCCGCCGCCAAACCCATCAACGCCAGCGCGGCGGCGATCAGTGCGGCGCGTCGGTAAGGCGACCCCGTCAGGTCGATATGCGTCAGACGTTCCAGCATGCCGGAGCTACCGAGCGCATCGATGGCGCCGCGACGTCGTCGGAACCACAGGTAGACGAGGACCACGCCGGCGGCGGCGGCCAGCAGGCCGATCCAGACCCAGGCGGCGTACTCCAGCCTCACCGGCTATCTCCCGTCGAACGCGCGGCGCTCGTCATGCGTAGAGCGGGTGTCGTCTGACCCGGAACGCCCATTCGGCGATCACGAAGACGACGGCCAACAGGATGAACGGACGAAAGTGTTCGCTGAACTCTATGTATCGGCGAATGTATACCGGTGTCTTCTCCAGTTCGTCGATCTGCCTGTAGATCTCCTCCAGCGCCCTGGCATTCGTCGCGCGGAAGTACTGGCCGCCGGTGATCGCAGCGATCTGGCGCAGCAGATCCTCGTCGAGGTGGACTCGCATATTCGCGTACTCGGTTCCCAACGGTCCCGGTCCGATAGGGACCGGCGCCACTCCCTCACTGCCGACACCCACCGTATACGTCCGGATGCCGTAGGCCGCGGCGGCCCGCGCCGCGGTAACCGGATCGACCTCGCCGCGGTTGTTCTCGCCGTCGGTCAGCAGGATCACGACCCTGGAACTGCCCGGCGTGCGCCGTAGCCGGTTCGCCGCGGTGGCCAGAGCGGTGCCGATGGCTGTCCCGTCCTCGAGCAGATCGACGCGCAGATCCTGAATGGCACGTTCGAGGATCTGATAATCGATGGTCACCGGCACCTGGGTCAGCGCCTCACCGGCGAAGACGACAAGCGCGATACGGTCGTACTCACGGCTCTTGACGAACTCGAGCACGGTACGCTTCGCCACCTCCAACCGATCCAACGGCTGCATGTCGAGTGCCAACATCGAGCTGGAGATGTCCATTACCAGGGCGATCGCGATCCCTTCCGCCTCGACCTCCTCGGTGGTCACCCCGGTCTGGGGGCGAGCCAGTGCGACGATCAGGGAAAGGACGGCCAGCCCGCGGAGCAGCGGCGGCACCTGTGCCACCCAGCGGCCCATCCCGCGCCCGGCGCGCGCGGCAATTTCGCCGCGCGAATAGCGGAACCCGCCCCGTTCCCTTCGCCAGAGCCACCAGATCGGGAAGACGATCAACAGGGCGAACGCCCACGGCGTCTCGAACGTCACGGCTCTTCTGACTCCCGCGCCTCGGGTGCCTCGAGGACAGCCTCTTCCGCGAACATCTGGTCCAGATCGGTCAGCGCCTCGAACTCGAGCTCCGTTGCTGCGTCTCCGCTCACGACCTCCGGCTCTTGCGCTTCCGGCTCCGCTACGACTCGCTCGAAGTTGGCGAGCCAGTGCCTGGCCGCGTCGAGCGCCCGCCCTGCCTGGGCTCGCGACGGCCGCTGACGCGCGAACTTTACCATGTCAGCACGATCGAGGAGCCCACCCAGCGAGCGCACCTGAGTCTCCGGCACGCCGTCCATCCCGACCAGCGCCATCAGCTCCGCCGTCGTCAGGTCCAGGCCCCAGGCCCGATCGATTCCCGCTAGAAACTCTCTGAGGATGTGTGAGAGGGCTGAGAAGAAACCCTTCAGCTCGCCCGCCTCGATCATCCCGCTCGCCTCCAGTCGCTCCAGGGCTTCCAGCGCCGTATCCCGAGCGGACCGGGCCTGTGGGACCGGAACGGGCTGCACCTCACCGCGCCGTCGCAAGTAGAGGAACGTGGCGAAGGCAAGCGCCGCCGCCAGCCCCAGCATCGCCAGCTTCTCTCCCAGGCTCCAATTCGGACCCAGGACATCGGCCGGCGGCCTCCAAGCGAGCGTGTCTATGTCCGCATCGGCGGGCAGCACCGAGACGACGTGCACCGTCACACCGGGTAGCGGGATACGCAGCTCGGCCGCG
>JASFTI010000429.1:0-3292 GCA_050053635.1 Gemmatimonadales bacterium | reverse complement strand
CCTGAAATCGACCGCCACGTAGTTGATCAGATCCCTGAACGCGTCAACATAGGCCCTGTCGACCTGGAAGTACACCGGCCGCGTCTCGAAGGCCGCGTCAGCCAGGTTCACGATGCGGAAATACCTCTCGTCCGCGCCCAGCGCGTCGTAGATCCCTCCCAGGTTGCCCGCCGTGTTGACCGGCACCTTGACCGTCGAGCTCTGACTCAGGTTGAGGTAGAACCTGTTCTGCCGTATGTCCTCCCTGTCCTTCATCACCCACTGGTCATCCGTGTAGTAGGGTGTGTCGCCGCCGCCGAAGACCTTGGCGAAGAAGCCCTCCTCTTGCCGTCCTCTGATCTGGTTGGCCTCGACCGCCCACTCCCGCTCCGGTTCCTGCGACCAGCCGCTCGTCGGGTCGAACATGAGCTCCGTCAGCTTGTCGGTGACGAGCTCGAGTATGCCCTCCATGGCACCGGTGTCGATCTCCGTACCGGCGGTCCGGTCGACGACCTCGACGGTCAGGATTCCGTCGCGCTGCATCTCGTCGACGATGTCGCGCAGCTGCCTGCGCGTGTAGCCCTGCTGCACGTTGAGCACCGTGCTGAAGTGCTCATAGACGACCGACATCTCGGCCGTGACCTGAGCGTTGTAGCCCTCCACGACTGCCTCGTAATAGGCGTTGATGGCGACGGACACGTCGGAGGTGGGTCCGTCCAACGAGCTCCATAGCAGCGTCGCGCCCTCCGGGCTGAGCGTCGCCGCAATGGCAGCCTTCGACCCCGGCGCCAGCGGGGCCGCCCCGGACGTGACCATCTCACGCGTGAAGTCACCTTCTGCAGAGAGGGTCGCCGAGACCAGCTGGAAAGAGCCCACACCTTCCGCCCCGTGACGGGTCGCCTCTCTCAGCGGGACGGGCCCCACGATCTCGGCGCCAGGAACCCGTTTCCCGAGCGAGTCCTCCACCTGCTGCAAGCGGTCCGGCGGATGGGTGAACTCCACCAGCGCGTGAATGAGGCCGCCGCTCGTGCTGCTGTCCACGCCCACGTACTTGAGGACCAGGATCTCGAAGGTGCTGTCCTCAGTCATCGCCAGGCGCGGGAAGCGCGGCAGGTAGTAGAATTTCGTGGCGTCGTCGTAGGCCTGCAGTAGCTGAAGCCCTCCGATCTCTCTTCGGCCCCGCTCGTAGTGCACCACCGCCTGACCGCGCAACTCCGAGACCAGGTGCGGGGCGACGCAGAGAACCGCCAGCAGGCACAGAAATCGCTTCACGGCTTACTCTCCTGTTTCGGCGCTATCGCTGCCGCACCGGCAGCAGCAGCGCGGCGGTGGACGTGTCGGCGGTCACCGCTTCCGCATCCGCGGCAGCGGTATCGGCGACGGCTGTCGAATCGACTTCCTGCGGGAGGCTGGTCGCAGGCGTAGTCACGTCGAGCATCTCGGCCCAGGAATCCCGCTCCACCCACGCCCCCTCGATCTCTTCTCCAGTCTGTCTGGTTTCTACCACCCGGTAGCGGTACGGCCGATCGAGGCGCACGGCGAACCGGGATCGCACACGCTTGACGTAAAGGTCGGGCTCACGAACACCGAACACGACAGACATGCGCACACGATCTCCGTTCACCGCCTCGGCCTCGACCTCCACCAGCTTCTCGTAGAGATCGCCACGAAGCTGATCGCGAAAGTCGTAGCAGCGGATCTCCAGCACCGGGTATCCGGGAGGCATCCCTTCGTTGATATCGATGCTCTGAACGAGCCCCGTATCACGCTCCGCGTCGATGGCGATGCCGGTGACCCCGGCGTGGACGAGGACGGGGCCCGACGCGGCTCGGCCGCCCGACGAGTCGGCCACACCGATCGCCTCGCGCAATGCTTCCACCAGCTCGGGCGACCCGCTCAGCTCTTCCAGCGCCTCATCGGGTGCGATCCCATCGGCGAAGAATGCGTAACCGAAGCTCAACAGCGTTCGGCTGTTCTCGAGCGCCCAACGGAGCGCCTGAACCGAGTACTGGTCGAGGCGTAGCGTGTAGACCCGCTCGCTCCAGTAGCTGCTAGCTTCGCCTTCGGCGGGGTCGGCGGACTCGAAGAAGCCGCCCGCCAGGGCGCCGCCTTCCGATTCGCTGGTCTCCGGAGGGCGCTCGCCCCCGATCGGTGCGTAGACGACCGCCGCCTCGAGGCGCCGGATGGGGAGCGGCCGCAGATCGACGCGTCCACCCCGGTCCTCCAACTCGGTGCGGGCATCCTGGAGCTGCGCGTGTGTGGGCTCATCCATCACCACTCGAAAGCTGAACATGCTCCTGAAGTGGATCAGGCCAGGGTGGCCGTCAGCTCTCGTGCCGTAGTAGCGCATCTCGAGCAACTGGACGTCGGGCCGCCCCGCCTCGTCGGTGGCGAGCGCGAGGTCGCCCGGCGGGTAGTAGAAGAGGCCGGAGCGCCGGTAATCGGGATAGACGAGGAGCGGACCGGTCGAAACCGGCTGTCGCAGATCGGGCTGAGCCAGCGCGGCAGGCCCGGTGCAGAGCAGGGTCAGGCACGACAAACAGCCGACTGCCGTAGAGCGCTTCATTTCCACTCTAGCGTCCTCCCGGTCCTCTGTTGTGGAGCTGCGCCTAGCGGTCGGGCGGCCCCTCGCCCGGCAGGTATCCGAGCGACTGCCGTACCTGAGCCGACCCGACGTTCACCCGAGGCCTACCACTGGTAACCCACTCCGGCGTTCCGCTCTCCGGGTGCTCGGTGCCGTCGGGCATCACCACGAACAGGCGGTACTGGAACAGCTCCGGCAAATCGCCGCTCTCGTACTCGGGCGGCAGGTAGATCGGACCCGCCTCGTAGCTCGCGTCATCCTCCAGCAGCTCCAGGGGACCCAGCACCCGGTAGTCCCGCTCGCGCGGGTGGAAGTAGTGCGACCGGAGCTCCACCATGATCATATAGGCGTCGAGGTCGGCCAGCGGACGAAGCGTTCGGAAGGTGATCCAGTCGCGCGCCAGCTCCGTAGATCCGTCCTTGACCTCATCGAGCGCCAGCTGAGCGCAGCTCTCGCACTCGGAGTCGACCGCGTACTGGATCCACATGTCCAACGCAGCTTCTTCCTGCCAACCCTGGATCGCGGCGTCGGCGATCGTGAACCGGGCTTGTGGCGGCACCGCTGCACCACCGAGGTCCCAGGAGAGGATCGCCGGATTGCCGGTCCTATCCATGAGCAGGGCGTGCACATACCTGAGGTGCAGCGGGAAGGCCGTCGCATTCCGCCACTGGCCGCCACGGCCCCATGCGTACGGCGGATAGGTGCCCGACGAAGTGAGCGAGATCTCTA
>JASFTI010000428.1:0-3295 GCA_050053635.1 Gemmatimonadales bacterium | reverse complement strand
GCCCTGCGCCAGCTCTACACCGAGCTGCTCGACAACGCCGTCACGATCCCCAGCGACGCGACGGAGCGGCTGTGCGACGCCGCCCGTGAGGCGAACGTCGCGGTCGCTATCGGAATGAACGAGCGGAATGCCGAGGCGAGCGGGTCCACCCTGTTCAACACGACGCTCTGCATCGGACCGGACGGCAGCATGCTGGGCAGACACCGGAAGATCATGCCCACGGCCGCCGAGCGGCTCGTCCACGGGCTGGGAGACGGTAGCACCCTCGATGTCTACGAGCTCGAGCTCGGTCGCATCAGCTGCCTGATGTGCTGGGAGAACTACATGCCTCTGGCCCGCTACGCGATGTGGGCCTGGGGCGCTCAGATCCACCTCGCGCCCACCTGGGATCGCGGCGAGCCCTGGACCTCCACCATGCGTCACACCGCCAAGGAAGGGCGCGTCTACGTCATCAGCTGCTGCAGCGCGGTGCACCGCGACGATATCCCCGACCGCTTCGCCTTCAAGAACGAGTTCCTGCCCGCCGACCTCGAGTGGCTCAACCCGGGCGGCAGCATGATCGTCGATCCTGACGGCAAGTTCGTCGCCGAGCCGGTGAATAACGAGGAGACGATCATCTACGGTGAGATCGACCCGCGCCAGCTACTCGGGCCGCGGTTCCAGCTCGACGTCGGCGGACACTACTCGCGGCCGGACATCTTCGAGCTGACGGTGAACCGCGAGGAACGGCCGCTGATCGAGACCGCCGACGATCAGTACGTGATCGAGGAGGAGGTCGAGGAGGGCTGAACGATGGGAGCGAGCGGTCCCCGGCTCCGACCCCCAGAACACGCTAGAGGGGCAACTCGGTGCCGATGCCCGCTTCCGTAGCCTTGCGGTAGAGCAGAATCGCCGTCGCCATATCATCGAGCGCCAGGCCGAGGTTGATCGAGATCGTCCGCTCGTCAGCAGACGTGCGCCCGGGCTTGGCGCCCGCGACGATCTCACCGAGGTCGGCGTACGGCTCCGGCGTGTCGCGAAAGAAACCGACGGTCCGGTAGTACTCGAGCTGCGCCAAATCGTCCGTGGCCAGGCGATCCGCCTCCCGTAGCGCCTCACCCTTCCAGTACGAATCGAAGTCGAGCGGACAGGCGAACGCACCGGGCGACAGCCAGCCCGCCTCGATCGTCGGGCTGGGGTCCTTGAGGATCGGCCCGCTCGTCACCACCAGGTCGAGCCCGGCGACCGCGTCTCGGGGCTGCTCGACGACCTCGACCGTTACGCCGAACTTCGCACCCATCTCCAGCGCATAGCGTTCGGCGACCTCGGGCACTATGTCGTACGCTTTGACGAGCTCCAGATCGAAGACGCAGGATAACGCCTCCAGATTGCTGCGCCCCTGCACGCCACACGCCAGTATACCCAGCGTGGCGCTGTCGCTGCGCGCCAGATACTTCGCCGCCACCGCCGTCGCCGCACCCGTCCGCATCGCCGTGATCCACGTCGCGTCCATCACGGCGATCGGGATGCCCGTGTCCGGATCGTTGAGCAGCAGCAGGCCCGAGATGTACGGCAGCTCGCGCTCGACGTTCGACGGGTAGCCCGAGACCCACTTTATGCCGGCCGCACCCATGCTCGGGATGTGCGCCGGCATCGCGTGGATGAACGCATCCTTCCGCGGATGGATCCCCGGCTTGGGCGGCATCTCCACCTCGCCCTTCCCCTTGGCGCGGAACATCGCCTCGAGCGCATCGATGATCTCGGCCATCGAGAGCCCGACAGCCTCGATGTCGTCTCGAGACAGGTACAGTAAAGTGTCTACGCTCACGCTACTCACCCGCTAAGTCGAACCACGCCTCGAGATCCGCCGCGCCCCACGGCTCACCTCCCTGCCACCGATATTCGTTGAGTGAAGGCGTGTACCGGTAGTCCTTCGACCACTCGCCGTGGCTCCCGGCGATCTTCCCTACCGCATCGATTATGTACTCCAGTTCCTCGTCGGTCGTCGTCGGGTGCAGCGCAATGCGTACCCAGCCCGGCTTCTCCGACAGATCACCCGCATCGATCTTGTCGGTGATCCGCTTCGATTGGACCGGATCCACATTCAGCAGGTAGTGCCCGTAGGTGCCGGCGCACACACAGCCGCCTCTGGTCTGCACCCCGAACCGATCGTTGAGCAACTTGACGATCAGGTTGTAGTGGACGTCCTCGACATAGAAGGAGATTATGCCGAGCCGGTCTTCGATATGATCCGCCAGTATCCGTAGTCCCGGGATCTTTCGTAACCCCTCGAACGCCAGCTTCGACAATTCTTCCTCGCGAGCCAGCATGTTCTCTTCGCCCATCTCCTCCTTCAGTCGAACGCAGAGCCCCGTCTTTATTGCCTGAAGGAATCCCGGCGTCCCTCCATCCTCACGCTCCTCGATGCCGTGAACGTACTTCCGGCCGCCCCATGGGTTCGTCCAGTCTACGGTGCCGCCGCCCGGTTGGTCCGGTACGTCAGTTTCATAAAGCCGCGAGTCGAAGATCAGCACACCGGAAGCGCCCGGGCCGCCGAGAAACTTGTGCGGCGAAAACAGTATCGCGTCCAGTCTCTCTGACGAGTCGTCCGGATGCATGTCGATCTTCACGTATGGCGCCGAGGCCGCGTAATCGACGAAACAGTACCCTCCATGCTCGTGCATGATCTTCGCCATGTCATGAATCGGCAACCGGATGCCGGTGACATTCGAGCACGCGGTGAACGCGCCGATCTTGAGTCTGCGGCTCTCGTACTCGCCCAACAAAGCTTCCAGGTTGTCCAGGTCCACCAAACCCCGCTCGTCGGGTTCGACGCTCACCACGTCACCTACGGTCTCGAGCCACGAGGTATGGTTCGAGTGGTGTTCCATGTGAGTCACGAACACAACCGGCCGCAGCTCTTCGGGAAGCTCGACGTACGGCCTCAAAGGATCCGGCAGCTTGAGGCCCAGCATGCGCTGGAACTTCACGACCGCCGCGGTCATGCCGAACCCGGGCGTGAGGATCACATCGTTCGGACCGGCGTTCACGTGTTCCTTGACGATCTCGTGGGCCCGCACGTAGGCATGCGTCATCCGAGTTCCCGTAACCACCGCCTCCGTGTGCGTGTTGCCCACGAACGGCCCCAGAGTGCCCACGATCCGTTCCTCGATCGGCGCGTACAGCCGACCGCTGGCGGTCCAATCGGCGTACACCAGGCGTTGCTCGCCGTAGGGAGACCGGAACGTCTGGTCGATGCCCACGATGTTGCGGCGGAACCGGTCGAAGTAGTCCTGCAAACTCGCCATCACGTTCC
>JASFTI010000427.1:0-3302 GCA_050053635.1 Gemmatimonadales bacterium | reverse complement strand
CGCTGGCCTTCGATCCGGGGGCGCGAAGCGCGGTGGCTAGCGGAAAGAAGGCGGTCTCCGGCAGCATCCGCTCGCTGGAATCGCGGCTGCAGGCTCGGGTACGCGAGAAGCACGAGGTGATGAAGGGGCAGCTGGAGAAAGCGGCGGTAAACCTCTACCCGGGCGGTAAGCCGCAGGAGCGAGTGCTTAACGTCTTCCCCTATCTGGTGCGCTACGGCGAGGGGCTGCTCGACCAGCTGTTCGCTAACGTGGTAACTCCGCTGGATTAGGTTACTTGCCCCGGAGGGCGGCGCGGCCTACGTTTCGCTGGTCCGGGGTTTGAACAAAGGCGGTTCTTCGATATGGTCTGGGTTCTCGGCGTTGTCGTTCTCCTTCTGATGATGATCCCGCTCACGGCGATTGTGCTTGATTCCGAGGTCGGCCGGGCGCTGGCCCGCCGGCTCGGCTCGGGCGAGCCGCCGGGCGAGGGGGAGAAGCGCCTCAGGCAGTTGGAGAAAGAGGTGCAGTACCTCGGCGAATCGGTTCAGTCGCTCCAGGAGGAGTCGCGGTTCATCAGGCAACTGCTCGAGAAGCCCAAGGAACAGGAGGCGTTGCCGCCCGGTGACGAGTGAGGGCGCGAACAGATTAGGTCGCAGACCCCGCCCCGCTCTGGCCGTGGGAGCGGGGATTTTTCTTAGTCGCCTGGCCGGGTTCGGCCGCGACGTGGCGATCGCCGCCTTCTTCGGGACCACGGTGGCCGCCGACGCCTACGCCGCTGCCCTCAGGATCCCCAACATCATCCGCAACCTGCTGGGGGAGGGGACACTCTCCGCCTCGTTTATCCCCGTCTACAGCGGCCTTTTGGGCCGCGACGCCGACTCGGACGCCCGCCGGCTGGCCGGCAATGTCCTCGGCCTGCTACTGGTGCTCGCCGCCGCGCTCAGCGGCCTCGGCGTCCTCCTGGCACCCTGGCTCACGCGCCTGCTGGTACCCGGCTGGCCGGCCGAGTCGGTGGCGCTCACCACCTGGCTCGTCCGCATCCTCTTCCCGATGGCCGGGTTCATGATCCTGGCCGCCTGGTGTTTGGGCGTTCTCAACAGTCATCGACGCTTCTTCCTCTCCTTCGCGGCGCCCGTCGTCTGGAATCTCTCGCAGATCGTCGGGCTGCTCGTCGCTTGGAAGGCCGGCTGGCGACCGCTCGTCGTCGCACTCGCCTGGTCCACGCTGATCGGCGGGGCTCTGCAGGTCCTCATACAGTTGCCCGCCGCACGGCGACTGGCCGGCAGCATCAGGCTGTCGCTCCAGACCGCCTGGGGACCCGTCCGTCGCGTCATCCGCAACTTTGGGCCCGTCGTCCTGGGCCAGGGCGTCGCGCAGCTGGCCAGCTTGCTGGACGTGTTCCTAGCCAGCTTCCTGGTACACGGCGCGGTGGCCGCGCTGTACTACAGCCAGCGCCTCTATTTTCTGCCGGTCAGCCTGTTCGGCATCGCAGTCGCGGCGTCCTCGCTGCCCGAGCTCTCCCGGGAAGCCGATGCCGCCGCCTTTGACGCCCTGCGCCAGCGGATCAGGCACGGCTTCCGGAACATCGCGTTCACGGTTCTGCCCTCCGCCGTCGCCCTCATCCTGTTCGGCGACTGGATCATCGCGCTCCTCTTTCAACGGGGCGACTTCCTGGCCGAGGACACTGCGATCGTCCACGGAACGCTCGCCGCCTATGCGGTCGGCCTGCTGGCGGCCGCTTCGGTCAAGCTCTTCGCCTCCGGCTTCCACGCCATGCTCGATACGAGGACACCGGTGCGCTACGCCGTCGTCGGTCTCGTGCTCCAGGTGGCGATCGCCGCGTCGCTCATGTGGTCGCTCTACGCACCCGGCTTGGGCCTCGGCGCGGCTCTGGGCTCCTCCTGCTACCTGCTGCTCCTCTGGAACGGCCTCAGCAAGCGGATCGGCCACCTATTCACCTCGGACGACATCTTGTACATGATAAAGGTGGTCGCAGGCGTCGCGGCCGCCGCGGCGACCGGGCTCGCCATCCTCGCCTGGCTGGCGCCGGCCCCGGCGACCGCTGCGGCGCTGCTCACCCGACTCTGGGTCACCGCAGCGACGCTCGCCGCGTTTGGCCTGGTCTACCTCGGCGCCGCCCGGCTGTTCGGCACGCTGCCCGCCGCTGGTCTGAGGTTCTGGTCGGAAGAGACTGGTTCGTAATCGATGTCGCAGACTACATCTCTGGAAGAGAAACTGGTGACGCTTCCCGCCGTCACCGGCGTCTATATCCTCAAGAACGCGCAGGGTAAGCCGATCTACGTCGGCAAAGCCCATTCGTTGCGCGATCGGGTGCGCTCGTACTTCCGCGGCGAGGCCGGCCGCCACAAGCCGCCGGAGATGACGCGGCTGATCGCCGATTTCGACACGATCGTCACCAGCTCCGACTCGGAAGCGCTGATCCTCGAGTCGAACCTGATCAAACAGTTCAACCCGCGCTTCAACATCCGACTGCGTGACGACAAGACCTTCCCCTACATCAAGGTGACGGTAGCCGAGCCGCTACCTCGGGTCTTCGTGACGCGTCGCCTGCTCAAAGATGGCTCGCGCTACTTCGGGCCGTACGCCGACGTCGGGCACATGCGCCGCGCGCTGCGGGCGATCAAGAAGCTGTACACGATCCGTTCCTGCCACTACGACCTGCCGCGCCAGGCGCCAGCGCGACCCTGTCTCGACTACTACATCGGTCGCTGCAAGGCCCCCTGCGTCGGCCTCCAGACGCAAGCCGAGTATCGCGAGATGATCGACGAGGTCCTCCTCGTGCTTCAGGGTCATACGAGCAAGCTGGCCACGAAGCTGGCCGAGCGGATGGCCGAGGCGGCGAGCGCTCTGGAGTTCGAGCGTGCTGCGGAGTTCCGGGACATCCTGCGCGGGTTGGAGGAGATCGAGCGGCGCCAGCTCGCCATCGATCCGCGAGGCGGTGATGTCGACGCCATCGCGATCGTGCGTGATGCCGATGAGGCCTGTGGCGTCATCTTCAAGATCCGCGAAGGAAAGCTGCTGGGCCGCGAGGCGCACTTCATAGGCAACGTGCAAGGCGAATCGGAAGACGTCGTGCTGTCAGCATTCCTCGCCCGCTTCTACCTGCCGCAGCAGGAGGTGGCCAGGGAGCTGCTGGTCCCCGCCGAGTTCTCCGACCGCGATGCCGTCGAGACGCACCTGCGTCAGCTCACCGGTCGGGCGTTCACCATCCGGGTGCCGCAGCGCGGGCTCAAGCGCGAACTCGTCCTGCGCGCCGAGGAAAACGCGCGCCACCTGCTGGAAGAACGGCTGTTGGTCGAGGG
>JASFTI010000426.1:0-3308 GCA_050053635.1 Gemmatimonadales bacterium | reverse complement strand
CAGCCACTCCGTCCACTTCTTGGCTGTGGGGCGTGGTCGGATCCAGCCCAACACGATAGTCCGTCTGTCCCCTGACAGCGTCGCCTTCAACTTCTTCGGAAGCCCGTACGTGGCGCGAATAAGCGCCGACGGCAAGATACTCGGCCGTTCCGGCGAGCGGACCACCTACAAGGCGGTCGGCGAGCAGGTAAGCCCTCTGGACCTGGCGGGACTCGCCGCTGAGTTCGCCGCCCGGGACGCGCGCGGCGAGGGGCTGGGCGTCCTTTCGCCGACGGAGACGGTGCAGGCGACGATAGACGGCGCCAACTTCACGGTCGTATACAGCCGGCCGGCGAAGCGCGGCCGCGAGATCTGGGGTGGTCTGGTGCCCCACAGTGAGGTCTGGCGTACCGGCGCCAATGCGGCGACCGAGTTCACCACTGACCGGGACCTGGAGATCGGCGGAGCACAGGTCCCCGCAGGGTCCTATACCCTGTTCAGCATCTTTTCGCCGGAGTCGGCGCAGCTGATCATCAACCGTCAGACTGGCCAGTGGGGTACGATGTACGACGAGGCCCAGGACCTGGTCCGCATCAACCTCACCCCCGAGACGCTCCCCGAGTCCGTGGAGCGCTTTACCATCTCGATCGAGCCCAGCGGCGACGAAGGGGTCCTGCAGCTCATCTGGGACCGGACCCGCTTCTCGGTGCCCATAACGGTCAAATAGGGCAGCTAACGGCAGAGGGGGTCGCGGCGATTTTCGCCCGACCCCCGCCGTTTGTTGCTACTCTTCCGTTACTCTGATGATGTCACAGTGATCGTCTCCAGGCCGTGCGCCCGCGGGCCGGTCTCCTCTCTACGCAACAGCCAGGCGAAGAGGAAGCCCAAGAACCCCAGGATCGAGAAGATCCACATCCCCAGGGCGTAGCCACCCGGGTTCTCCACCCCAGCGCCGGCGTAGTCGTTCGCCCAACCTATCATGAAGTTGAACCCGGCAAGCCCGATGTTCTGGATCATCGTCATCAGGCCGTACGCCGTGCCCAGCCTGCTCTCCTCGATCAGATAGGCGACCGACGGCCACATTACCGCCGGCACCAGCGAGAAGGCGATGCCCATCATGGCCATCGGTATCCAGAGAGCGATGTCGGTATAGGCCATCATGAGGTAGACGGGCACCAGGAGCAGCGAGCCCCACATCATGAACAGCGAACGCTTGCCCACCCGGTCGACCCAGTAGCCGAACAGCGGGGTGAATACCATCGCGAACAGCGTGATCATGCTGGACAGGAACCCACCGAACTCTCTGGTCGTTTCGTGGCGCTCGATGAAGAACTTCACCGCGAACGTCTGGAACGGGAAGATCGCCGAGTAGAACGTAACGCAGAGCAGCACGACGTATACGTATGACGTCGGGAACTTGAACAGATCGCTCCACACCACCTTCTCCGTCTCGCCGGCGGCACCCATTTCGTAACGCGCGGTTGCGCGCTCCTCCATGATCCAGTAGAGCACCGCGCCCACGATGCAGAACACACCGAAGGCCACCGAGATAACCAGCGGCCACTGCCAGCTCTCGAACGCCGGTCGCGCCCAGGTCGGCGAGTTGAGCGCGGCGAAAGACCCGAGCCGGGCGATGGTCAGATTCACACCGAAGGCGAAGCTGAGCTCCTTACCCTTGAACCACCGGGCGATCGCGGCAGTCACGGAAACGATCAGCGACTCGGCCCCGATGCCGAACACCAATCGTCCCGCCGCCATGATCCAGAACTCACCGGTGGCAGCTGTAATCACGGCACCGATGAAGCAAAGGACGCCAAACAGCAGCGTCGCCTTCTTGACACCGATCCTATCGATGATAATGCCACCGATCAGCACCATTATGATGTTCGGGACGCTGTAGATCGCGTTCAGCGTCCCGATGTTCCGATCGGAAAACCCCAGCTGTTCTTTGAGCAGGTCGGCGATCGGGCTGACGGCGTCGTAGACGTAGTAGTTCCCGAACATCGCCAGGCTGATCACTACCAGGACGGCCCAGCGGTAAAAGACGGGCGGCGACGGCTTAGGCGTGTAGTCGGCTGCCTGAGATCCGGTCATGCGGGTCTCCCTTCGTACGACCGCACAGCGCTACGGTTTTTGCCTACCCGAGGCGCGGAGCTAGGGTTAGACAGTGGCCCGGCGGATCCGTCGTTTGAGGCGCTTGATCCGTTTGCGAACGTGCTTGAGCTGCGCCAAGTCGTGGGCCTCCCGCGCCGCGTCCCGCTGCTTCTTCAGTTCACGGATCGTCGCTTTGAGCTTGCGCTTGTCGACTCCGACGACTTCGTGGTGCACGTGCTCATCGATGCCAAAGACCTGGCAAAGCGCGTGCAGCAAATCGGCTTTGTGCATCGTGCTGTAGCCGCGCAGCGACTCGTGGTCATCGGCTTTGGCGATCTGGCGGAGCTCGGCGACCGTCTTCTTGTACAGCTCGTCGTACGTGTAGGCCATTCGTTCACCTCCTGAAGGCGTCCCTCAGCGGGTGATTATCTGGATTATCCCGCCCTCGTACTCAACACCGAAGCGGGCCACCGCCTCCCTGCCGTCGTAGTAGCGGATCTCCGCGACGTCGGACACGACTACTGTCCGCATACTGGCCAGCTCGCCGTACTCCATCCGATCGAGGAAGACCATCGGAACACGCGGCGTCGGATCGGTGAACGTCCGCGCCCCACGCTGCGTCAACCACTGAGGCCTCAATTGCTCGACGGCCTCATAGGCGTTGTACGCATTCACTTCGGCGAGCTCCTCAGCCGTAATCAGGTCTTCCTGCGGCCTCGCGCCACCTGTCTCAGTCCCGGCCCCCGAAGCGCAGGCGGAGAAAGAGATGGCGACGGCGACGGCCAATGCCGGTGTTAGGTAACGCATGCTACACCCTCCCTTGAACGGCTGACCCGTGACCCTTTTGTCTGCCTCCGTTGACTGCTGGTAACATGAGCCGGGGAGGATGGCTCGGCAAGCGGTGTTTTTTCTGATTGATTTAAGATTCATCACTTCCGATATTTGAATACACTCCGCAATAGCTAGTCGCGTTGCGGCAGTGTCTGTAAGGGGCTTGGAGCGAGGATGGTCGTATGAGGTTCGGCCCGGTAATTGTCGTGGGTCTGTTTCTCGCCAATCAGGCGGCATTCGCCCAGGAGCAGGAAGAGCGGGCCCGGTTGGTCGGGCTGGTCACGGACCGGCTGGTGCAGGCTCCGGCGGTTGCGGCGCAGATATCCGTCGTGGGCGCCGAGCTAAGAACGTTGACGAACGAGGAGGGCTGGTTCACCCTGGACGACCTTCCACCGGGCGAGCAC
>JASFTI010000425.1:0-3316 GCA_050053635.1 Gemmatimonadales bacterium | reverse complement strand
GGCGCCAAGTTCGGGGCGTCGGCGATACCGGAGCGCTGGATCGAGCGGTTGCCGGATCCGGATCGCGTGACGGCGCTGGCGGATCGCCTCTGGGAGGTTGCGCGCGGGTGAACTCGATCCGGGGCCTCTGGTCGCCGCGATTACACGATGCCCTCGGCTCCTAACGTGAACTAGCAGGTCGCTGAAAAGCGATCCAAGCGCCGAGCCAGGGAGACGCCGGGGTTCCCCGGAGCGTAACTCGCGATCGGGAAATGGCGGTGCCAGGCGCTCATGTGGCGCACGCGAGCGGTGAAGCGAGGTCCAAGGTGGACCCCCGGGGGACCCCGGCGCCGACCCGGCTCCACGGACTATTTTTCAGCGACCTGCTAAGTGCCGCGACGCCAACCGCACTATGCGAAGGCCGACACGATATCTGATTCTCCTCCTGGCTCTCATCTCGATCTACGGGCTGAACGAGCTATTGCAGGGGACGGCGAACCAGCGGCCGGCCGAGGCCCCCGCCGTCGGTGCGCTATCGCCCGGCGCGGTCATCGCCGGGGAGCGGGCGATCGTCGCGGCGTTCCAGGAGGGGCGCTCCGGTCTCGTCGTCCAGTCGGCCGGCGTCGTCGAGCGCCTCTTGCCGGATGATGAGGAGGGCGATCGGCACCAGCGTTTCATCCTCAGGTTGGCGTCCGGTCACACCCTGCTCGTGACCCACAACATCGATCTGGCGCCGCGCGTCCCGCTGGCCCCAGGCGACTCGGTAGAGTTCCGCGGGCAGTACGAGTGGAACGAGCAGGGCGGCGTCATCCACTGGACCCACCACGATCCCCAGCGCGATCGCCCCGGCGGCTGGATCCGCCACGCGGGCCGGCTCTACCGATAGGCGCGATTTCGGAATACTGAGCCGCTTCGTTCGAAAAGCTGTCGAAAACCGGGGGCTCGTCTTTTCGCAGTCCATCGAGCATCGGCCATAATCGCTTTGCCCACAACGGATTAGGGATCGCAGCGGCCGTGAGACCCAGCGGCACGTCGGTTGCCTTGATGGGAGCGTGTAAGAGGATCGCCGTACGGGTTATGCGCTACAGAACGACCAAGTCTCGATGAAACTGCGTATCCCACTCTCCATTATAGTCCCGTTCCTACTGCTCGGGCTGCTGGCGCTACTGGCGTGCGGCGGCCTGTCGAGCGAGAAGCTGGCGGGCCTGGATGCGGACATGGGCGTCCTGGAAGGGATCGTCCACCTGGTGGGCGTCCCCTGCCCTCCCATCAGCCCCCAGTCCCCACCTTGCGACGGCCCCTACCCGGGTTACAACGTGATCGTCCACGACAGCCGTGGCGAGAACGTTGTAGCGCAGACCCGTACGGACGATCAGGGCTTCTACCACATCGAGCTCGAGGCGGGCGAGTACGTGATCTTCACGACCCAGGGGCTGGGTGAGCAGTTCGTCGAGGCCAACGACTTCACGATCGTCGCCGGCAAGATCACCGTGCTCAACCTGACCATAGACTACGGGATGAGGTCGGCCGCTACCCCTCCCTAGGCCGTCCTGTGTATGAGCTGGGAGGAGCCGGGGGACCGACGCGCGGAGTTGGTTTTAGCGACCCGGCTCAAATCATGAGGCCAAGTCTCCTGGTGAGTTGCCCGACGCCCTCGTCGGTGTCAACGACCCCGACTGCCGGGTCGACCGGAGCGCGCGGTCCCCCGGCTCCGACCCCGGGCGAATTCGCTGCACATTTTTCGGTGGAAATCCGGCGTACGGCCTGTAGATTGGCAGGCATGAGCGAGCCAGCCAATCTGCCGTCGGCCCCGGAGATGTACCGGGCCCTATGTGAGCGCGACGCGTCGTACGAGGGCGTCTTCTTCGCCGCCATCCGGACCACCGGCATCTTCTGCCGCCCGACCTGCACGGCGCGCAAGCCGCTGGAGGAGAACGTCGAGTACTATCCGTCGACGCAGCAGGCGCTGCTGGCCGGCTACCGGCCGTGCCTGCGCTGCCGGCCCATGGAACCGAACGGCGAGGCGCCCGACTGGCTGCGCCCCCTACTGGATGAGGTCGAGGCCGAGCCGAGCCGCCGCTGGAAGGACGCCGACCTCCGCGCGCTACGACTCGATCCCGGGCGCGTGCGTCGCTGGTTCCAGGCGCACCACGGGATGACGTTCCAATCCTACCAGCGGGCGCGGCGGCTGGGGCTGGCGCTGGGCCGTATCCGGCACGGCGACGACCTGACGCGCGCCGCCTACGATCACGGCTTCGAGTCGCTGAGCGGTTTCCGCGACGCGTTCGCTCGAACGTTCAACGGGACGCCGGGTGAGAGCCGCGCCGCCGATAGCATCAAAGCGACGCGCCTGCTCACCCCGCTGGGTCCGATGGTGGCGGCCGCGACCGACGAAGGCGTTTGCATGCTCGAGTTCTCCGACCGCCGGATGCTGGAGACCCAGGTCAAGCGCTTGAACAAACACTTCAGGGCCGAAGTCGTCCCGGGAGAGAACGACCACATCACCCAGCTGGACGACGAGCTGCGGCGCTACTTCGACGGCGAGCTGCGCGAGTTCAGCGTGCCGCTCGTCTATCCGGGCACAGCGTTCCAGGTCGCCTGCTGGGACTACCTGCGCACCATACCCTACGGCGAGACGCGCGCCTACGCCGACGAGGCGCGGGCGATCGGCAAGCCGAAAGCGCAGCGCGCCGTGGGCCGCGCCAACGGCGACAACCGGTTGGCGATCGTGATTCCCTGCCACCGGGTGGTGGGGAACGACGGGCGGCTGACGGGTTACGGGGGTGGTTTGTGGCGGAAGCGTTTCCTGCTCGACCTGGAGCTAAAGTACCAGGACTGAAGGTCGCCACAACCGCCAAGCCCGGAGGATTTCTCCTCCCCTCTATCTCCTGAAACTGAACAGCGCGCTGAACCCGAGGCGCTGGAAGTACTGGTTGCGGAAGCCGGTCTCGCTGCGCGACCACTCGCCGCGCAGGTGCAGGCTGGTGCTGGAGCCGAGCGGGCGCGTAGCCTGGATGATGATGAAGCTTCCGGTATCGCGATCGCTGGGCGCGACCAGCGCGTCGGGCGGTCCGGGGTCGGTGTACTTCTTGGAGGCGATGCCGGCGTAGATCTGAGCCGAGGCGCTACCGAGCGGCGCGGACAAGAGGAGCGCGGCGCGCTGCGAGCGATAGTCGAAACCGGCAATGTTCGAGTAGCCCCAGGTGATTCCGCCCTCGAGCTGCAGAAAGATGGTCTCGGCCGTGGCCCAGTCGACCCTCAAGCCCCAGCGACTATCCTCGCGATCGAAGGCGAACCGATCGGTGTACTCTTCACCGCCGACCGAGGCGGTGAAACG
>JASFTI010000424.1:0-3316 GCA_050053635.1 Gemmatimonadales bacterium | reverse complement strand
CCGATGTGACCATCGACCTGCTAACCGACTCCGGTACTTCGGCGATGAGTACCGACCAGTGGGCCGCCTACGATGCTGCCCGCGCCAGCGTCACGAACAGCGACGAGTACCAGCGACTGGTCGAGGTGCTGCACGACCTCACGGGCTACGAGCATATCATTCCCACCCATCAGGGGCGGGCCGCCGAGCACATCCTGAGCCAGATCTGCATCAAGAAGGGTCAGCTCGTCCCGGGCAACATGTACTTCACCACCACGAAGCTGCACCAGGAGCTGGCCGGCGGCGTCTTCGTCGATGTCATCGTCGACGAGGCCCACACCCCCGAGAGCGACTTTCCCTGGAAGGGGAATATCGACCTCGACAAGCTGAAGGCGCTGGTCGACAAGCACGGCGCCAAGAAAATCGCCTATATATCATTCGAGCACTCCGTCAACATGGCCGGTGGACAGCCGTGCAGCATGGACAACATGAAGGAGGTCTACGAGTATTGTAGCTCGCTGGGCATCCCCGTCTACTTCGACGCCACCCGCTTCGTCGAAAACGCCTATATGATCCAGACCCGCGACCCTCGCTACCAGGATACCAAGATCAAGGATATCGTCCACGAGATGATGCTTTACGGCGACGGTTGCACGGTGAGTGGCAAAAAGGATTTCCTGATCAACATTGGCGGCGTCCTCTGTTTCCACGAAAACGCCGACCTCGCCGGCAAGGCGCGCGAGTTGATTCGCATCTACGAGGGCAACGTCACCGACGGCGGACTCGCCACCGCCGACCTCGCCGCCATCGCACGCGGCATCGAGGAGACCGTCGACGACCGCTATATCCGCTCGCGTGTCGAACAGACCCAGTACCTCGGCAAGCTCTTGCTCGAGATGGGCGTACCCATCGTGACGCCCCCGGGTAGCCACGCCATCTTCCTGGACGCCAAGCGCTTCCTCGCCCACATCGATCAGGACGAGTTCCCCGCCCAGAGGCTGGCGGCGGAGATCTACGTCGAGACCGGCGTGCGGGCCATGGAGCGCGGCAACGTCTCCAAGGGACGCGACCCGCAGACCGGCGCCAACTACCGGCCGGCGCTCGAGCTGGTGCGGCTCACCATCCCGCGGCGCGTCTACACCAACGACCACATGAAGGCGGTGGCGGAAGGCATCAAGCGGGTATACGACCGCAGGGAGGAGATCAAAGGACTCAAATTCGTCTACGAGCCGTCGAAGCTGCGCTTCTTCCAAGGACGCTTCGAGTCGCTATAGATCGCTATAGATATAGACAGGACTCAGTCCGCACGGCGTCACGACCCTGTGAGCGCAGCGCGGCATAGTCTCAGTCGTCCGCCAGGATCTCCCGCCGATCGTACGGCGAGACGAAGTCGAACCCGAAGAGCTCGGGGTCCTCGCCGATCACCGCGGCAGAGACTATGCTGAAGACATAGTCGTACGTCTCCTGCGGGATCTGTGCGCGGTACTTCTCCAGCAGTTTCCAGAAATTGCGTTCCCGGGGATTCTCCGGCAGCGAGCGGACCAGCCGCAGAATGTTCGATTCGCCCCAATTATACGACGCGATCACCAGCAGCCCCGACGCCTGAGCGTCGGTCGTATAGATCCGCCGCAGGTAGCGCGCCGCCGCCCGCGTCGACTTCTCGAAATCGTGCCGCTCGTCCAGCGGATCGGGCCGTCTGACTCCCACCAGCGGGCCCGTGTTCAGACCGTAGTCACGCGCGGTCCCCGGCACGAACTGCCACATCCCCTTGGCGATCCCGAATCGCGTCTCAGGTCCCGTCGCCTCTAATCTCAGATCGCTCTCCTGCAACGCCAGGTAGAAGAACTCGGGTGGTAGCCCATGCTCCACCATGGTCTCGGCGATCCGCTTCCCGTAGCCGCGTCGCTGCGCCCGCTCCATGGCATCCTCGAGCCGCGGTGTCGACTTCCAGAGTCTGATGTAGGTGAGGACCGCGTCCACAAAGTCTGCCGGTACGTTGACCTCCGACTCGCCGAAACGGTGCGCCACCCGGTAGACCAGCTGGACTTCTTCCGGCGTGGCGTCACTGTAGATGCCCAGCTCTTGCAGGAAGTCCTGATACTGCTTCTCGAAGTCGGCGTGACGCGCCTGCTGAGATCGCCGCTCCTCCCGACTGCCTTCCAACTTCGCCAGCGCCAGCTCGATATCCTTCGAGGCATAGAACAGATCCTCGGCGGCGGACCGCTGCCTCTGCATCCGCTTGTGCAGCAAGTAGGCGTAGCTGCTGGCCGCGACGCCTACCGTGGCAACGGCCAGGAGCACTGCAGCGTATTTCCGGGTTCGTCGTCGCTGCAGGTTGAGGAACGCTCGGCGCAGCGCCGCCGTATGGGCACCGATGTCCTTCGGCGCGCGCCGCGCGAAGTAGCGCCTCACGATGGCACTCTCCGACGGCACGAGCGTGGGCTCGGCTTCCGCCTTCCCCTCCAGCCCCTCGGGCGTCAGCGTGAGCGTCGGGCCCTGAACACCGAGGTGCACGCGCGTCGGCCCACCCAGTGTAATACGCTCGATCCGCCGGCCGCCCACGACGGTACCGTTCGTGCTGCCCAGGTCACGCAGCCGCCAGCTCCCGCCTTCCAAGGCCGCCTCGGCGTGGTACAGGCTCACCGAGCGGGCCTCGACGACCAGGTCGTTGTCCGGCGCGCGACCGATGCGGCAAGATCCGACGAACCGCGCCGTCCCCTCCCGGCCCTCGGCCGCCACCAGCAGCGCCCGCTCGCCGCGACGTACTTCCGTTTCGTCTCGTTCCGAAGGCCCGGTCATCGCCTATACCTCGAGCTCTTCCCATTCGCGCTTCACGCGCACCAGCAGTTCCTGAAACCGCGGCTCGCCCCGGAGCCTGGCCAGGAACGTGTCGGTCAGCAACTCGGGGATCCGATCCCGCTCGATAGCGTAGCGGCCAGCCAGGGCGGATCGCAAACGGTCTGAGTGCTCCGTCATGGCGGAGACACCAAGCTAGAGACTAAGGGGCGCTCTCCTCCTCACCCACCTCCTCGGCCTGCGTCACAAAGTACTTCCCAACGGTGTCGAAGTGAAACGGCGACGTCAGCGGTGCCTGACCCCCTCCAGCGCCCCCTCGATCAGCCGGTACGCTGCCTCCCGCGAAAACCCATCCGGGTCGCGCTCACCCGATGGGGTCGACGCGATTCCCAGGGCCGCGACCTTCTCGTAGCCGAACATCTCCGTGAGCGCGGCGGCCAGCTCGACGCTCGTCGGGCCATCGGGCACGTTCAGCGAGTGACCCGGGACCTCACGCGGATCGAGCACGTCCATGTCGACGTGCACGTAGATCACGTCGGTT
>JASFTI010000423.1:0-3322 GCA_050053635.1 Gemmatimonadales bacterium | reverse complement strand
GAAGCGCTGCTCAGCCGGCCATTCGTCGACTTCGTGCACCCGGACGATGTCGAGCCCACCATCCGCGAGATCGATAGACTCTCGCACGGAATCCCCACAGTCTCGTTCGAGAACCGCTACCGCTGCGCCGACGGTACTTACAAGCATCTGTTGTGGACCTCGTTTCCCGAGTCGGAGACGGGGCTGCTGTACGCCGTCGCTCGCGACATCACCGAGTTCAAGCAGTCGCAGGCGCAGCCGCCGACCGCCGGCGAGCCCGATTCCACCGAGCCTGCCTAGACGTGGTTTACGTTCAGCTCCTCGGTGGCCTCATCTACCTGCTCATGGGGGGCGACCTGCTGGTCCGCGGTTCGGTCGCCCTGGCGCGCCGGACCGGGGTACCGGCGCTCATCGTGGGGCTCACCGTGGTCTCGTTCGGGACATCGCTGCCGGAATTGGTCGTCAGCATCCAGGCTGTCCTGGCAGGCTACCCCGGCATGGCCATCGGTAACGTTGTGGGGAGCAACATCGCGAACGTCCTGCTGGTGGCCGGTGTGCCGGCGATCGCCTATCCCCTGGCCTGCGATCGGGGCTTCGAGCGACGGAACGCGTCGATCATGCTGGGCGCCAGCATAGTATTCGTCGTGCTCTGCCTGGTTGGCGATCTCGACCGGGTCGCTGGAGTCATCCTCGTGTCCGGGATGGCCGTCGTGATGACCTACACGGCATTGACGGCACGGCGCGCACGGCGGGAGATCGACGCGACGTCGGCGATGGAATGGGTGCTCGGGCTGCCAACCAGAACGTGGATGATCGGCTTGTTCATCGGGATCGGGGCCGTTGGGCTGCCTGTCGGCGCCTGGCTGACGGTTGGGGCCGCGGTCGAGGTTGCGGCGCAGCTCGGTGTCTCAGACGCTTTCGTCGGCCTGACAATCGTGGCGGTCGGGACATCGCTCCCCGAGCTCGCGACCACCTTGGTCGCCGTCCTCAAGCGGGAGACGGAAGTGGCCGTCGGGACCGTGACCGGCAGCTGCATATTCAACATCTTGGCGATCATGGGAGTAGCCACCCTGCTCAGCCGGTCCCCGATACCGGTACCGAGTGGGTTCGTATCGCTGGACCTTCCGGTCATGCTCGGTGCCGCTCTCGCGTTGAGCCTTATGGTCTGGTACAGAAGAGCGATTGGGCGCGCGGCGGGGATCACCTTCTCCGCCGGTTACCTCGCCTATCTCGTGGCGCTGCTCGCCAACGCATAGGAGTCGCACAATGACAGCGCATCAGTGGTTCCGCTGTTCGGTCGTTCTCGTCTCACTCGCCACCCTTCCATTGGCCGCGGCCGTCGCCGCCGCTCAGGAACGCGAGTCGATCTTCGATCGGGTCGTGCGGATCGAGGGTACGCTGGTCACCGAAATCCCTGAGACGCCGCGCTGGGAAGAGCAGCTCGACTTGACCGTGCGGCGCATCGACGTCGGCGACGCCGAGCTCTACGTCGAGGAGGAAGGATCAGGGGTACCGCTCGTTCTGATTAACGGTGGCCCGGGCGGCACGCATCACTACTTCCACCCCTGGTTCGGCCGGGCCCGAGAGTACGCGCGCGTCATCTACTATGACCAACGCGGTACCGGTCTGTCGGATTACGAGCCCGGCCCGAATGGCTACTCGGTAGAGCAGGCGGTGGACGATCTCGAGGCGCTGCGCGTCGCCTTGGGGATCGAC
Organism: Gemmatimonadales bacterium; assembly: GCA_050053635.1. Taxonomy (GTDB): domain Bacteria; phylum Gemmatimonadota; class Gemmatimonadetes; order Palauibacterales; family KS3-K002. The sequence continues at coordinate 1,627 of JASFTI010000423.1, read as the reverse complement.
AGGTGGGTGCTGGTCGGATTCTCCTACGGTGGCTTCTTGGCGCAGTACTACACGACAACCTATCCGGGTAACGTGGCCGGCCTGGTCCTCGTGGGTGCGAGTACCGGGATGTGGGTCGATACGGGCCGCTCCGGCCAGTACGATTTCATCTCGGAGGCCGAAATCGACAGGATGCGCGAGATCCGGGCCCAGCTGCGCGAACTGCGCGAACGTGAGGGTTGGTCGCGAGCGCAGTACTTGCGACTGCTGGTCTACAACAACCATATCAACGGCGATTGGAAGCGTCAGAACTACTTCAAGCCTACACCGACAGAGCTAGCGCAGATGGCGTTGTATGAGTGGGTACAGGACGCCGACTTCAACTCGGTCATGAACCAGAGCGCGGACAAGGTGGACCTGACCGGCGCCTTCGACGGCAGCCCGATCCCCACGCTGATCCTCGAGGGCAAGTGGGACCTGACTTGGGGTGAGGAGAAGCCGACGATCCTGTCGCGCAACCATCCCAACGCTCGCATGGTGGTGATCGAGCACGCCGGGCACTCGATCTACGACGAGAATCCGGACGCGTTCTTCGGCGAGCTCGAGTCGTTCGTGCGCGACCTCCGGCCCACGGGCGCTGCCCAAATCGCATCCTTCCAAGAGCACCTAGACGCCTGGCGCAGCCGCTGGAGGAGTTCACCGCTCTACTTCTTTAGGGCCGCCGGCTGGGGTAAGAGTGGCAGCGAGCAGATCGTGGAAGCCTATAGACCTAGCTGGCTGGAAGAGCTCGAGGGGCCGAGAGAACTGCTGCGTCTGGGCTTCGCGCTCTACGATCTCGAGCGCTACGAGGAGGCGTTGCGGGCTCTCGTGCGACTGGAGGACGTCTCCGGGGAATCGGGGGATTGGAACAGGCAGGTCGTGGCCATCATCTGGCAGGGGCAAATGCTCGACCTGTTGGGGCGCCGAGAAGAGGCGATCGCTCGCTACCAGCGCGTGGTGGATATGAATCCCGAAGGCGGTCAGCGGCACGACCAGTACGGGCTGTCGTATCGATACGGGCCCTATGCGGCCGAACGCTTGCGAACCGCCTTCCAGCGGGTGGAAAACACCTGGCAGTGAGGCAGCGGCGCGCCAGCGTCGGCCGGCGGTGCCGTTCCGACGATAGCCGTACCCTCCCGGTCAGCTGGTGCGGACCGGGAGGGGTGCAGTTTCTCGTCAGCCGCCGCTGCGGTTCGGCCGCCGCCAGCGGACCGGCGGCGGCGGCTCGGGCTTGAGCTCGATCGCCTCGGTCTCCAACAGGCGTAGAGCCTCCTGGACGGCGGCCTCGAGTTGCGGATCCCGACCCTCGATGACCGGCCTCGGGTCGTTGCGCACCTCGATGTCCGGGGCGACGCCTTCGCCTTCCACCGCCCACTCGCCGTTCACATCGAAGAAGCCGCCGCGCGGGGCGACGAACCGGCCGCCGTCGATCAACGGCGGCGTGTCCCAGGTCCCTACCAGGCCGCCCCAGGTGCGGGTGCCGATCAGGGGGCCCACCTCTCGGAAGCGGAAGAGGTAGGGCAGCAAGTCGCCGCCGGAGCCGGACCGCTCGTTGATGATCATGACCTTGGGGCCCCAAAGCGCGGCCATCGGCTGGGTAAAGGGCTTG
>JASFTI010000422.1:0-3334 GCA_050053635.1 Gemmatimonadales bacterium | reverse complement strand
GAGCTGATCGTGAGCGGGCCATACGCGTGGGTTCGCAACCCGATGCTCACGGGTGTTTTCGGAGCCCTCGTTGGCCTGGGTTTGCTGCTCCATTCCGTTGGCGTCGCCTTGATTTGGACGCCGGCGTACGCGCTGCTGCACATGGCCGAGTTGAAATGGGTCGAGGAGCCGGAGCTGGCACGGCGGTTTGGGTCCGCCTATGCGGACTACCGGGCGCGGGTCCCGATGTTCATCCCCCGTCTGCGACGTTACCGGGGCCGAGGCGCGCCGTCTAACACCTGTTAGGAGCTGACGGACGTACGCTAGTGAACCGCGGACAGGTAATGGGCATGCCAGCAAGTAAGATGATTCCGGCCCTTCATTCCTGGGGGCCGAGCTCAACAGGGAAGCCTCTCGGCTTCGGATCGGCGACCTGACAGGCAGCCGCAGGGGCGCGGGCTCAATCGCGACATCTGCGCTGGCGGCGTTTCCAGCTCGGCGCCCGCTTGAGGTCCACTTGCCGAACGTTTTTGCGTTCGGGCGTGGAGGACGCCGAGCTGAGGCCGAGCCTCTTGTGATCGATCCCGGTTGGCAGTGAGGGCTCGCTCGTTTGCAGTCTACCTGCTGACATTGCATCTTGGGATCCAGCCCTAGCCGACACCCTCAAGCCCGTTGCAGTGTTTGCGTCCCGTCTCAAACAGCTGATCGGCGAGCTAAGGCGCCGCAAGGTCTTTCGCGTTGCCGCCGTCTATGCGGCCGTCGCCTTCGTCATCGTGGAGGGGGCGGACCTCGTCTTCCCGGCGCTCCTCTTGCCATCCTGGGCGTATACCCTGCTCGTCGTCTTCGCGATTCTCGGTTTCCCCATCGCCCTCGTGCTGGCCTGGGCCTTCGAGGTCACGCCCGAGGGGGTGCGGCGCGCGGAACCGGCGGCGGCCGAGGCTGCGGCTTCTCGCTCGGGCGAAGCCGGCGGACCCGTCGCCGATCGCCAGGCGGGGAAGTCGATCGCCGTGCTCCCGTTCGAGAACATGAGCGGCGATCCCGAGGACGAGTACTTCAGCGACGGGATAACGGAAGAGATCATCAACTCGTTATGTCAGCTCGAGCAGATCAAGGTCATAGCCCGCACCTCGTCGTTCGCGTTCAAAGGAAAGCACACCGACGTACGTGAGATCGGCAAAGCCTTGAGCGTGAGTCACGTGCTGGAAGGGAGTGTGCGCAGAGCCGGCGATCGGGTACGCGTCACTGCCCAGCTGATCCAGGTATCAGACGGGGTCCATCTTTGGTCTAGTAATTTCGACCGGGTCTTGGAGGACGTGTTCGCAATTCAAGATGAGGTTAGTCTCGCGATCGCCGATAATCTCAGGCTGCACCTCGTGGGGACCGATAAGGCCAGACTGACGGAGCGGCGCACCGACGATTTCGATGCCTACAATAGCTACTTGTTGGGACGCTATTTCATCGAAAAGATGCGCCATTCGGACATACTGTTAGGGATCAAGCACCTGAAGGACGCCATCGCCAGCGACCCGGAATACGCACAAGCGGTTGCCGCGATTTCGAACGCCTACTTCATACTCGGCTTCTTCAGCTACCAAGCACCTGGCGAAGCCTTCCAGCAGGCCAAGGAATACGCTCTGCGAGCCCTGGAGCTCGATGATGGACTGGCGGAAGCTCATTCGGCCCTCGGTTTGGTCCGGACGTACTATGAGTGGGATTGGAGGAAAGCGGAGGCGGAGTTCAAGCGGGCTCTCTTATTGAACCCCAACAGCGCTTCGGTTCACCAATGGTATGTGTATTGCCTGGTGGCGACCTGTGATCTCGACAAGGCCGTCGCTGAGGCGAAGCGGGCCTTGGAGTTGAATCCTCTCTCGAATCAATCGATGGGTGTGTTGTGTTGGTGTCTCGTTCGCGCCGGCAGACATCAAGAGGCCCAAGAACATTTGCGACGGGCGTTAGAGTACGAGACGATCACCCACATATTCTACTGGCTGTTGGGGCAGATCGAGATGAAGGAGGGCCGCTTCGAGCAGGGCATCCCGCAGCTCGAAAGAGCGCTTCAACATGCTCCGGATGATCCGATGGTCGTCTCTGCACTGGGATGGGCCTACGCGATGTCAGGACGCACAAAAGCTGTCCAACAGATGCTCGAGAAGTTGGATGACTTGTCGCAGAACCGATATGTCGATCGGTATCTCTATGCCAAGATCTACGCTGGATTGGGGCAAACGGATAGGGCGTTCGAATATCTGAGGGAGGCAGTTTCGCACCGGGAGATGGGCGTGACCACGATGCTCGGCGATGAGACGCTCGAGAACCTGCGGTCGGATGATAGGTTCGCCCAGATCCTCGAACGAGTCGGCCTCCATGATATCCCGTTAAGTTCGATCGATGTGGGTGCGTAGATGGCGAAGAACGTCCTTTACTTCAGCGCATCGATTGGGCTCGGACACATCGAACGAGACCTCTCCATCGCGAGCGAACTGCGGAAGCGGGTCCCCGACGTAGAGATATCTTGGATCGCGGCCCACCCGGCAAACATCCCGATTCAGGAAGCCGGAGAGAGGCTCCACCCGGGCGCCGATCTGTTTGCGAACGATAGCGGCGCCGCCGAGAGGGCGGCAACGGATGACCATCGGCTGGATGTCCACCGCTACTGTACGAAGGTGGCGGGAGTCTGGTGGCAGAATGTCAGAGCGTTCAAAGAGATAACCGCCAAGGAGCGATATGACCTTATCGTCGCCGATGAAGCCTATGAGGTAGGCCTGGCACTCAGGTGGAAGTACCTTCGCTTGGGCGTGCCGTTCGCCATGATCTATGACTTCTTCGGATACTTCGCGCTGTCTCGGCATCCTTTGGACCTTCTGCTCGAGCGTTTCTGGAACCACGAGTTCTCCGCAGCGAAGCGCCTTTACGATGGCAAGGACAGGGTGGCACTCTTCGTTGGAGAGCCGCAGGATGTCCCCGACAGAAGTCTCGGCTTCCTGCTGCCCAACTGCCGTGAGCGCGCCGAGGAAGCCTGCCGCTTCTTGGGTTACATCTTGCCGTTCGACCCGGGAGACTATCGCGACAAAGAGAAGGTGCGAGCGAAGCTGGGCTATGGGAATGAGCCGCTGGTCATTTGCGCTGTCGGTGGCACCGCGATCGGCAAGGGGCTCCTCGAGCTCTGCGGCCGAGCGTACCCACTGATCAGAGACCGGATCCCCAATCTCCGCATGGTGCTCGTCTGCGGACCGCGCCTAGAGTGCGGCGAAGTCGATGCTCCCCAGGGAGTCGAGATCAGGGGATACGTTCCCATGCTTTGTGAGCACTTTGCGGCGTGCGATCTCGCGATCGTTCAGGGAGGCGGTTCAACGAC
>JASFTI010000421.1:0-3339 GCA_050053635.1 Gemmatimonadales bacterium | reverse complement strand
TCGACAGGCTGATGCTTCGGGTGCCCATCCTCGGTGACCTCTTGCGCAAGACGGCGGTCGCGCGCTTTACCCGCACGCTCGGCACGCTGCTGTCCTCCGGCGTCTCGATCCTCGACGGACTCGAGATCACGGCCCGCACCGCCGGTAACCGTGTGATCCACGACGCCGTGATGCGCAGCCGCTCGTCGATCGCCGGCGGTGAGACGATCGCCGAACCGCTCAAACAGTCAGGCGTGTTCCCGCCGATGGTCACTCAGATGATCAACGTCGGCGAGCAGACCGGTACGATCGACGAGATGCTCGACAAGATCGCCGACTTCTACGATGACGAGGTCGACACCGCCGTGGAAGCGCTGCTGGCGGCGATGGAGCCCATGCTGATCGTCTTCCTCGGTGTCGTCGTCGGCGGTATGATCGTCTCGATGTACCTGCCGATTTTCGACATGATCAACGTGGTTGGCCAGTAGCGGAACCTCACCGCCTGGCAAGGCAGGACCTACGAAGCTTGAAGGGCTCGCGTGAGGCGGGCCCTTCGTTCATTCCGACCGGAATACCACGAAACCGGGCCCCTCGTAGATCGGCCTCAGACAGCGGTCGGCGAACTGCCGAAACGTATCCCACTGGATCAGCTCGACGTCCATGCCACGGGAGACGTAGTAGCGCAGTGAGCCGGTCGCGAGGATCACATGACTGATCTCCAGTCGGGTCAGACAGGCGCCACGTGGCAATTGCGGTGCGAGGAGGGGCCAGTTGGTGATGCGGTTATCCTGGATCACCTCAGGCTCGAGATAGAAGCCGCGAGCATCGAACAGCATGAGCACGCGGTCGTCGCGGGAGAGGTTGGTGTTAACTGCGGTGGTCAGCAGCCCGTAGATGCGGACGCTTGGATCGACGTGGTTAACAACATAGCTCTCGGCCGATGAGCTTCCCACGAAGTATTCCAGAGCCTGCGTGCGCGTAGACCATGTGTAAAGGGTCCTGGCAGCAGGTATCAGTGCGAGAATCGATAGGAGCACCAGCGCCAGGCCAGCCAGTGAAGGTCGCGGCAGGCGTTGCGATGTCTTCACGAGAATCTGGACCGTTGCCAGGCTGAGAGGCGCCGCCGCCGGAATCAGGTAGCGCAGGTTGGTCGTGCCGAATGGTAGTATGACTACGGCAAGATACAAGAGACCGGGAATGAGCAGCCAGTTGAGTGTTCGGTCGCGCCAGAAGAAGATCCACAGAGGGAGGAGCAGGAAGATGGGATTCGCGTAATAGAAAGCGCCTTCTAACTCGACTGTGAGACGATCCGGTGCAAAGAAGACATCGAACAGATTGAAGGGCTCGCGGACCGTAGACAGCAGCCGCAAGATCTCCGGATTCACGGACAGTGGCACCGTCACGCTACCATAGAGAGACGCCAGCCAGGGCTCGAGCGCGGGTCTGGCCAGAAACGGGTAGAGCGGTGCGCTAAAGAGCATCCAGTTCTTCAGCAGCCAGGGCAGCGCGGCAGCGATCACGACGAAGCCGTACAAGACGAGCGATCGGAGGGCGTGAGTTGTGTCACGACGCCGTACGAAGGCTGCCCAGATCACAAGCGGAGCGAGGGCGAGCATGTAGGCGCCTGCCTGATACTTGATACCGAACCCGAAGCCGAGGAGAACCGCGGAAAGGAAAAAATACCGGCGCCCACCCTCGGCCTCTTCCAGCGCCAGGAAGAGCGCGTATTGGGACAAGAAGAGGAACAGGGCCAGGGTTACGTCCACCCTGGGTGTGATCGCCACGAGCAGGATAGACGGTGTTCCCCAGAGGAGCGCTAGGCTCAACGGTGCTGCTGACGTGTTCAAGAACCTCCTGGCGAACGAAAAGACTGCGAGGCCGAGTGCCACTGCCATGAGGGCGCTCAGCAGCGACGTCGCTGCGGGTGCCTGTAAGGCTAGGAAGGGGATGTAGAGCATGTGGACGAGCCCGACGAATGCCACGTGCAGGTTGTCAGGTGGAACATGCACGCGCCCCTCGTCCAAGAACTCCAGGGGAACCTGCAGGTGATACATCAAGCTGTCCCAGTCGACGGGCGGTGCCATCGCCAGCAGAATCATGAAGGCGGTGACGATGCCGAAGACTGCTAGGCCGTAGCGGTTGAGCGATCTGTCTTCTGCGTGCTGAGACAGTTGTGCGCAGGCTCGCCTTATCAATGACGGAATCTCACTAATCGACCTGTAGGCGAGCAGAGCCAAGACGATCAAAACTAGCCAAACCGTCAGGGTGCTCAGGGCCGAAAGCAGACCGAGCACCAGGATGGAGGTGGCAATGATGCCGAAGCCGAGAGCAGTCGCGAAGACCAAGCGCTCGAGAGCGCGGTCATCAGCCCCGATCTTGAGACGAACTAGAGCTTCGCGCCCCACCGAAGCGGTGACGACTGCAAGCGTCATGACAAGAGCGAGCAGGAACAGATGGTCGAGAATGAGGAGCGGCCCGGTATAAGTCATACCCTGCCCGGTCACGCGATAGTGGGCGACGACCGCAATGCCGACCAGAAACAAGATGACGGCGGCCCACAAGGCCCGACGGGCCTTGCCCGACAAGATGCTCGACAACTGCCGTATGGTCCCTGCCATGTCGCCTAGCTCGGTCGCCTTTCGGCTGCCCGGTGTCCGGTCATCATGCCGTCTTTTCACCAGGGCGGCTCGGAGCCGCCGAGTGAATGGGGTACCCGTATCTTAACAGCAGAGGCATCGTGACTGCGGTGATGAGAAGGTCATCCCAGCGACCCAGTCGCAGCTTCCATTCGTCATCGCTGCGGATCTCGACAGGACCTGTCGCGAATCGGGAAGGATTCCCCATTAAGGTGTGGTTCTGTCCCAGGATGGCCGTGCGTTCATCCCGAAGCGGGAGTCTCGCCGGCTCGCTGTCAACCAGCCGGCCAATCCTTCGCAAAGTGTCCGCGGGGTCGGCCACGAAATCTTCGTAACGCAGCGTCAGCGCGGCGGAGCTGAGGCGAGCGCAGATGCGCTCCGCCAGGAGGTTGCGGGCGATCCAGCTGAAGGAGCTGTAGATCGGATTCTGCTTCGGCATGGGCTCGCCGGACGCCGACCAGAGCTTCTGGCGCTGCCAGGAAAACGCCACAGCTCTGGGGTCGCGGATGAGATGGACCGCGTAGGGCCTGATGCCCGGAACGAGTCCCAGCGGTCCCGGGTTGGCTGGCCACTTGGAGGAGTCGACTATCACGCGGGCCCCGCTGATTTGCGCGACCGCGCGGTAGAGGGCAGCGGTGAAACGCACCAGGGCGTCCAGCGATTCCGAGCGCCCACGCTCTCGACGAGATTGGCGCAACAGTTTGGGAACCCGGCTCCATCCTGC
>JASFTI010000420.1:0-3343 GCA_050053635.1 Gemmatimonadales bacterium | reverse complement strand
TGGAGGCACTGCCCAAGGTCCCCGGCGCCGAGATGCCGTACGTCGAGGGCCACATCTGGCTGCTCTTGACCGGCGACGTCCCGACCGAGAAGGAAGTCAAGGAGCTGGCCAAAGATCTGCAGAAGCGGGCCAAGGTACCCGGTTACGTCTGGGACGTGCTGCGCGCCATGCCGAAGGACTCGCACCCGATGGCGATGTTCTCGACGGCGATCGCGGCGATGGAGCGCGAGTCGGTCTACCGGCGGGAGTACGACAAGGGGCTGGGCAAGATGGACCACTGGCAGCCGACGCTGGAGGACGCGTTGAACCTCTGGGCCAGGCTGCCGCACGTCGGCGCCTTCATCTACCGCTTGAAGTACAAGGACGACAAGCAGATCGATCCGGACCCCAAGCTCGACCTGGGCGGTAACTTCGCCCACATGATGGGGATCGAGCAGCCGTACGACGATGTGGCGCGGCTCTACTTCATCCTGCACTCGGACCACGAGAGCGGGAACGTGAGCGCCCACGCCGGCCATCTGATCGGCAGCGCGCTGTCCGACGCGTACTACGCGATCTCCGGCATGGTCAACGGGCTGGCCGGACCGCTGCACGGTCTGGCGAACCAGGAAGTGCTGCGTTGGATCCAGGGCGTGATGGAGGAGATGGGCGGCAAGATTCCCAGCGAGGAGGAGATGAAGCAGTTCGTCTGGGACACGCTGAACTCGGGCCGAGTGGTTCCGGGCTTCGGTCACGCGGTGCTCCGCAAGACCGACCCGCGCTACACCGAGCAGCGTAACTTCTGCCTCAAGCACCTGCCGGACGACCCGATCTTCAAGTACGTGGACTTGCTGTACAAGGTCGTGCCGCCGATCCTCGAGGAGCAGGGCAAGGCGAAGAACCCGTGGCCGAACGTCGACGCGCAGTCGGGCGTCATCCAGTGGTACTACGGCCTGCGGGAGTACGACTTCTACACCGTACTGTTCGCCATCGGCCGCGCGCTGGGCGTGCTGTCGAACATCGTCTGGGACCGCGCGCTCGGCTATCCGATCGAGCGGCCGAAGTCGGTGACGACGGCGATGCTGGAAGAGGCGGCCGGCAAGTAGTCGGCTACCCGATAGCGGGTACGGCAAAGGGATGCCTTCGGGCATCCCTTTTGTCTCATGCGGGCCCCAGCGAGCTCTTCTATTCGGTCATCTCGAACCACTCCGGCTCGCCCAGCCCCGGCTCCTTCTTGATCACCTGCTGCAGCGCATCGATGACCCGGGCCTCGAACCAGACGTCCCGCTGCTCGGTGAGCAGGTCGAGCGCAGCCTTCGTCGAGTAAGCCTGGCGGTGCGGCCGCACCTCGGTCAGCGAAGCGAAGTGCTCGGCGAGCCCGAGGATCTGCGAGGCGAGCGGGATCTCTCTCAGGCCTTCGGGATAGCCGGACCCGTCCAGCCGCTCGTGATGCTGGCCGATATAGCTGACCGACCGCGCCAGGTGAGGTAGCGGCTTCAGGATGTCGACGCCGAGCGAGACGTGTTCCTGCACGCTACGGTACTCTTCCTCGCTGAGCGCGCTTTGCTTGTGCGTGATCGAGTCGGGGATCGCGATCATGCCGAGATCGTGCAACAGTCCGGCGGTGCGCAGGTCGTCGACGTCCGGATCCTCGAAGCCCATGTGGATCGACATCTTCGAGCAGAGCCGCGCCACCCGCTCGCTGTGACCCTTGAGGTACGGGTCCTTCGCCTCCATGGCGCGGACCAGCGTCGAGAGCGTGGCGACCGTCACGATCTCCAGCTGCCGCGCTTGACGCCGCACCTCCTCGGTGCGTCGCCCCACCTCTTCCCGCAGCCAGAGCTCGAGCTTGTGTCGGTAATCGGCCTGTGCACGGCGCCGCAACGCCCGGGTCACCGAATCGATCAGCCCTTCGGCGCTGATCGGTTTCTCGAGGTAGTCGTCGACGCCCAGCCGCAGCGATTCGATGGCGCTCTCGGTAGTCGCCGCGCCGGTCAGTACGATGATCGCCAGGCTGGGATCTTCCTCCAGCGCGTGGCGGATCAGCTCCATCCCGTCCATGTCCGGCATCAGGATGTCGGAGATCATCAGCGCCGCGCCCGCCGCCGAGATCCGCTCCAGCGCCGTCTCCGCCGACTCGAACGCCTCGACCGGGTAGCCCTCGGCGTTCAGCGTCTTCTCCAGGAAGGCCAGGACCGACGGCTCATCGTCGACGACGAGGATGGGCGTATCCTCGGGCGCCGGTAGACCGCCCGCTAGCGGGGGGTGCTGTTCGGGGTCCGTGGAATTCCAGTCCATCCTCAGATCGGATTCGCCTCGCTACCGCTGTCGGGAAACGCGCCGGACCTGTGTCTCGCTCCCGGGTCCGGTCCGGTGGCTGCCTGAGGTACACCGCCCGTGTGCCGGAAGGTCCGGTGGGGCGGTGGTCATCGAAAAATCCACCGCCTACCGCCTACCGCCCACCGTCTACTGCCTCCACGATCCTCCGCCTCTGCCCTTCGGTCAGCATATCCCGGGCGACGACCTCGCGGACGATGCGGGCGACGAACGAGTAGCCCCGCGAGTCGGCGGCGAGCCAGCGCTGCCACTCGAGCTCGTCGAGTGCGCCGGTGAGCGCTTCCAGCTCGAGCCCGGTGGCACGCTGCAGCGTGCTCAGGTCGATCCGGTCGCCGAGTACCGAAGCGGCGGCGAGCGCCGCCTGCGCCTCGTTCGAGAGGCGTCGATAGCCAACGCGGACCGCGGCTGCCACGGCGTCGGGCAGCTCGCCGGGCAGCGTCTGGTCGAGCGTCCTGAGCGGCTCGGGCCAGGCCCCGGCGGCGGCGGCGAGGTCGAGGCCGAGGGCGACGGCGTGGAGTAGTTCGACAGCGAGCAGCGGCAGGCCGGCGGAATCGGTGGCGACGCGGCGCGCGACGCGGTCGAGCGATAAGTCGTCGTAGGCCGGGAGCGCCCAGCGGGCCAGCGCACGCAGCGCCTCGACGGAGAGCGGGCCCAGTCGCAGCGCGACGCCCTCCAACTCGCGGCCGATGTGGGCGCGCAGTTCCTCCAGCTCGGCGCGCTCCGGGTAGGAGGCGGCGGCGACGAGGACGAAGAGCGGTGCTCGTTCCAGGTCGCGGAGCAGTGCGCCGAGCGCCAGGAGCGAGTCGCGGTCGAGCCAGTGCGCGTCATCGACGAAGAGAAAGACGGGCCCCTCGGCGGCGGCCGCACGCAGCGCGTCGGCCAGCTCGCGGCCCGGCGTCGGATCGCCGCCGAGTTCGAGGTCGCGCTCGCGGGCCAGCGCCCGGACCCCACTCCACGGCTCGCTCGTGTCCGCCTCCACCGCCCGGGCCGTGGCGGCCACGGCGCCGTCCAGCCGGGCGCGGGCCAG
>JASFTI010000419.1:0-3350 GCA_050053635.1 Gemmatimonadales bacterium | reverse complement strand
CGCCTGTTGGACGACGGGTATCGTGCTGGCGTCGGCCATCGACGCGAAGATGCCCTCAAAGCTGGCGAAGCGACCCCGGATCGAACTCGCCAGGCTGCGCACGTACTCGCGCCGCACCGCAATCGCCACGGCCACCCAGACGACGCCCAGCCCTACGGCGACGTAGCCGACCTTGCGATAGTCGATGACCAGGATGGACAGGAAGATGAGTACGCTGGAGACGGCTTTGCCGAACCCCTTCTCCACCGCCATATCGATGTACGCCTTCGCCTTCAGCTTGATACTGTCCGACAACGGCACGTAGAGGATTTCGCGCCCTGCCCGCTCTGCACTGTAACGGAACGAGGAATCGCTCGCCTTGGCCGTAACGGCAGCCACCAGGCTCCACGTCACAGCGAGGCCGACGTTCGCGGCAAGCAGCACGACGGGTAACATGAGAACGACGAGACCGACGCCCCAGCGGTGCAAGATCGGACGCAGCGCCGCCAGGACGACCAGCGGCAGCCATTGGGTCGCTGCGAAGAACTTGCCCTGGAACGCGCCGATCGCGTCGCGCGTCTGGTACGTCTCCCCGACAATCTCGTTGAACTGGTAGTCGACCAGCTGCTTGACGAACACGGTGAGCAGCACGGCGCCGGCGATCAGCAAGACGTGCTTATTGCGGAAAATCGTCAGAAACTCGGCGAGCGAATACTGTTCCCGGCGGCGTACCTCTGGCCGGCATGTCGCACCCGCCTGCGCCGCCAAGACGTAAGGGAGCGCTGCCGCGAACGCCACGACGAAGACCGCGGCCACCAGCAGCATATTGGGCGCGCCCAGGCGCTCGACAAAGAACCCGGTAATCGCAGCGCCGAACACGGCCCCGATCGAGCCGCCGGCTATGGCGAACGGGTAGAGACGTTTGGCCTCCCGGGCATCGAAGCACAGCTGTGTCGCCATGAAGAACTGCGTAACCATGACGGCGGCGTACAGGTCGTACCAGCCGTAGAAGATCACCCCGAACGCGGTGCTTTTCTCGCGATACAAGACGCGAAAGACCAGGAAACTGGCGGCGAAGAAGAGCGAGACGATGGGGATCAGCCGCCGCCAGGGGATACGGTCCGCCAGCCGATTGTAGGGCACGACGAACAGGATGACGATCGCGCTGATCAGATAGACCTGGTAGAAGTCGCTCTGGGCCAGGCCCTCGAGCGCGAAGGCGTTCCGGGTCGGCTTGAGGATGCCAACCGTGGTCACGACGAGGAAAAACAGGCTGGCCATCATTACAGCCTTGGCCGCTTCTCCACGCCCAAGCTGAGGCAGCTGTGGAAAGAGTCTACGGAGAGCTTGCAAGGAACAGCTCCTCGACGTTCTCGGCTAGGCCCGCTGAGAGCAATAAGATAACCGCCTGCCCGCCCTCAGCCAGAGGCCACGCTGGTCGGCAGGGAGATCTCCACCTCAGTGCCCCGGTTCGGCTCGCTGCTGACCCGGAGCTCGCCGCCGTGGTCTTGTATGATCTGACGCCAGGTGTACAACCCCCACGAGGTCGCTACCCGACCCTCTTTAACCCGAAAGCTCGGTTCGAAGATCTCACTCAGCCTCTCCACTTCTATGCCACGCCCGGTGTCGGCGATTCGCACCCAGACGAAGCCCTTCTCGAGACAGGTCGAGAGTCGGACCTCCCCTTCCCCCTCGATGGCAGTGGCCGCGTTGTCGAGGAGGTCCTCGAACACTTCGCTGAGGCCCCCCGGGTGACCGATCACCTTGGGCAGTTCGGCATACTCCTTAATCACTCGTATCCGGGTGCCCCAGCTACCGGAGAGCATGGTCACCGCATCATTGAGAAGCGCGTTGACATCTACCGGACGCCGCTGGGTCGCGTCGGCATCGAGGTGAATCAGTCGCTCGAAGCGAGCCACGAGGCGCGAGATGCGTCGGAGCGCCTCGCGCGACATCTCGGCCGTGCCCTTGGCATCGGCGAGCAGTCGCGCCACGGCTTCCGAATCCGCGCTCCTAGCTGCGATATCACTCAATAGCCGCTCGATTATCTGGCCACCCGCGGCGAGCACGGCAAGCGGGTTGTTCAGCTCATGGCTCAGAGCAGCGGCCAGTCGACCCTGTGAGCCGGAACGCCGCGCGGCCAGGAGGTCGGTCGCGGCTCGGGGCAGCGCGACCGGGTCGAGCATCCAGTTAACCGTCCAGACCACACCGCCTTCCGCACTCTCGCTCGCCGGCCTCCTATACAGGCAGAGCACCCCGCACTCGGGGAAAGAGAAAACTTCACGGCCCGCGTCGCCCGACACGAGACGGGAGGCCAAGCGGTCGAGATGAGGCAGGTGGCCGACCAGCATGAGGTCGGTCGTGGCCCGGGAGAGCGATTCGGCAAGCTCATCGACATCGGCCAGCGGCTCCAGGTTCGGTACCTGGGTCACCGGCGCGACCACACCACTGCCTGCCGCCAAGATCTCCGCCGTCTGTCGGGCCCGCAGCTTCGTGCTGTGCTGGATGCCGCCGACCGACAGCCTGATTCCGCCCAACAGAGCGGCCACACGGCGCACCATCTCGGAACCGGCCTCCGTAAGTGGCCGCTCCGGGTCTTGTTCCTTCGACTTGGCCTCGCCGTGGCGAACCAGGTAAAGGTACACAGCCGCTCCTCGCACGTGCCCCGCCATACCGCTCGAGAAAGCTGCAAAATACCGCAGAGCGCGCGGCCTGTCGACGTCTGCCGCCGACCCCGGGCGGCGACCTTGTTTTTGTGCGGTACCCGCCCCATGTTGCGCCTCCCAACTATCCAGAATCGTCGCTCTGAGATGAACGGATTGGTGCTGTCGGGCGGCGGCGCCCGCGCCGCCTACCAGGTCGGTGTGCTCTCCTACCTCGCCGAGAAGGCGCCCGAGGTGAGCTTTCCCATCATCATCGGCGTCTCGGCGGGCGCGATCAACGCGGCGTTCCTGGCGGGACACCGAGGGACTCCGACCGAGAATCTCCAGTCGCTCTCCAACTGCTGGATGAGTCTGAGCACCGAGCGGGTCTTCGACACCAACCTGGGCGCCCTAGGGCTGAGCGGGGCCCGCTGGCTCTGGACGCTGGGCGGCGGCGGTACGTCGCTGGGCCCCCGCGTGAAGGGCCTGCTGGATACAACGCCGTTGCGAGAGTTCCTCGAGGAGCAGCTTCGCGTCGGTGGAATTGAAATGAACGTCGCGGAGGGGCGGTTACGCGCTCTGGGGCTGACGGCGACCCGCTACGGCACGGGCCAGACTGTTACGTTCGTGCAGGGCGGCGAAGACGTGGCTACCTGGGAGCGCGTCCGCCGTTGTGGGCTTCCCGCCAAAATGACCGTCGATCACGTGATGGCTTCGGGGTCGATCCCG
>JASFTI010000418.1:0-3360 GCA_050053635.1 Gemmatimonadales bacterium | reverse complement strand
CGCGGTCGCTTCGATGCGGCTCGCGCGATCTACGAATCGGCGGCGGAGGTGGTCCGGGGCGAGGGCCGGTTGCCGGACCGCGAGCTGCGGCGCATAGCCAACGCCTACTACTTCGAGGGGCGGTACACAGAGGCCTCAGCTACACTCGAGCAACTGGCTGACGAGGCACGGGCACGGAATGACACGAACGCTCAGGCGCTGGCCATAGCCGATGCCGTGTGGCTGAGCATCCTCGCAGGTAGTGCGGAAGAGGCACAGCTCAGACGCCAGTTGCGGGAGCTCGCAGACTCATCGGTCCTCTCCGAGAACGTCCGCCACGCCATCGGCTCCGATCCAGCCGGAGATTTGCGGGTCTTCGCGCCGCACATTACGGCAAGCTGAAAGAGCGGCCCCTCGCACACGTTCCGCCCTGCCGTTCGCGCGTTCTGGCTGCCGCGGCTGCGAGCACCGAGCCCCGCGGTTTCCCGGTTATCAGGGCATCCTATGTGAGCCAAGCCCGCCCCCCGAGGCTGCGGGGCCGGCACTGCTAGCGACGATCTGCACCCCATAAGGGACAAACGCAACTGCCAGCAGGACGGATGCGGTGAGATTGACAATCTCAACACCATCAGGAGTGCCCACCAGTAGAACGCCTATCAAGAACAGGATGCTCTGCCAACGAGGAAGGGCCTGCGACTTGAGCAAAGCTATGGCCTGAATGGCAAAGCCAACTGGCAATAGCAGAATACCCCACAACAACACCAACCAGCCTTCCTTCGAGAACATCGCTAGCAGCCCCGGCATCATCTGGGCGAAATCAACGTCGGGTAACGTATCAAGAGCAGTCATGGTCAGGCACAACGCGCCCTTGTCAGCCGCCAGCATGAGTGCACCCAATACAGCCAGCACTGCGCCTAAAAAACCCGCCCAGGCGGCACCAGCGCGATCCAGCAGCTTCATGAAGTGCAGGGCGACCACCACCAGGAGAGCCGTATTCAGCGTGACTAAGACATGTCCGAATTGTAGTAGACCGTCGTTGCGGGCTCGAAGGATCAGCTCCTCTGGACCAAGCAGGTGAGGATTCAGCAAACCCGGATGAACCGCGAAGGCGAAGACAAACACTAACGGAAAGATGATGAAGGCTAGACCAGTGCCGATGCGTTTGGCTGGATTCAACACTCTATTCTCGTTCATTCGATTCCTCCCTTTTCATTGAGAGAAGACATCGTTGCCACCCGCGGGCCGGACTCGGGTCGGAGCCGCTCGCTTGCGTCGGGCCGCGCCGGCCGGCTAGTCTGCTCCCGACACCACACGTGGACCCATCACCGACACAGCCATGCGCCAGAGACACATCTTTCTGGCCGGCCTGGCCGGCACCCTGCTAATACTCGACTGCGGGTTCCTGGAATTCAAGCAGACCGAATGGACGGCCGGCTCGCTTCGCCTGGAGGTGGATCGGCGGGGCCGGATCACCGCTCTGGTCGACCTGAATACGGGCCTCGACTACCGGACCGACGCCGTCGAGTCGCCGCTGCTGTCGGTGCAGCTGGACGGCGTACTCCACCCTCCCCGTTCCTTCGCCTGGGAGCCTGAGGAAGGGATCGCCACGCTCGCTTATCCGGAAGACGTGACGGCGCGACTCCGGGTCGCGCAGAAGTCGACCCATTTGACACTCGAGCTCCTCTCGGTCGACCCGATTAGTCCGGTCGAGCTTGTCGTCTGGGGCCCGTACGCCACGACGATCTCCGATACGATCGGTGAGACGGTGGGTGTGGTCCGCGATGCAAGCTTCGCCATGGGCATCCAGTCCCTCAACCCGAAGACGCTGGGCGGGCTCCCGTGGCGCGACAACGATTTTCCGCCGCAGATCGACCTGTTCGAGTCGGGCGACTACAGCGACCTGAGCGAGGAGGGCAAGCGTCACGTCCTCTACCGGGTCGAGGCTGCGAAGCCGGAGGACTTCGGCAGCACGCTGCAGGCGTATTGCCGCGACCGGAGCCGCGACCGGGTGATCGCCAACTGGAACCACGACCGCTACGTGGCTCCGCGCTTCGAGGACGGCGGAGTGGTCGGAACAGAGATCGCCCTCTTCGGGGCTCGTACCGAGCAGCTCCTCGAAACGATCGGAACGATAGAGGTCGAGGAAGGGCTGCCGCATCCGATGATCGACGGCGCGTGGAGCAAGACCGCGCGCTCGGCCGCCGCCGCCTACCTGATCCTCGACTTCGGTGAGGGGGACATCGACGAGGCGCTCGAGTGGACGAAGCGGGCCGGGCTCCGCTACCTGTACCATCCCGAGCCGTTCGAGAACTGGGGGCACTTCACGCTCCGGGCCGACCGTTTCCCCAACGGCCGCGAGGGACTGCGGAGTTGCGTCGAGCGAGCCGCCGAGCAGGGTGTCTACCTGGGCGTCCACACGCTCTCCAACTTCATCACGACGAACGACCCCTACGTCACACCCGTACCCGACCCGCGCCTGGCCAAGGTGGGTGCCAGCTCGCTGACCGAGGCCATAGACGAGCGCGCGACCGAGATCCCCGTCGCAGCGCCCAACTTCTTCGCCCAGGACCGCAACAACAACCTGCACACCGTCGTGATCGGCGACGAGCTCATCCAGTACCGCGCCGTGTCCGAAGAGGCACCCTGGCGGCTCCTCGACTGTCAGCGCGGCGCCTTCGGCACGAGGGCCTCGGCGCACGCGGCGGGCGATGAGGTGGCGCTGCTGGCCGACCACGCCTACCGAGTCTTTCTCACCGACGCCGACCTCGGCCGTGAGGTCGCGACCAACATCGCCCAGCTGTTCAACGAGACCGGGCTGCGCCAGATCTCGTTCGACGGCCTCGAGGGGAATCAATCGACCGGGATGGGCAACTACGGCGAGGTCCTGTTCACGAACACCTGGTACGAACATCTGTCGGACGATATCCGGCGCCACTACATCGCCGACGCCAGCCGCACCAGTCACTTCTTCTGGCACATTTACACCCGCATGAACTGGGGCGAGCCGTGGTACGCCGGGTTTCGCGAGAGCCAGACCGAATACCGTCTCAAGAACCAGCCCTACTTCCGGCGCAACCTCATGCCGGGTATGCTCGGCTGGTTCCGGATGACGTCAGCCACCACGATCGAAGATGTCGAGTGGATGCTGGCCCGCTCCGCCGCCTTCGACGCGGGCTACTCGTTCGTCACCAGCTACGAGGCTTTGAACGGTAACGGCTTCACCGATCGCATCCTCGACGCGATAGGCCTCTGGGAGCGAGCGCGAATGGCCGACGTCTTCAGCGCCGAGCAGAAGCGGCGGATGGAGGACGTGGCCAACGAATTCCATCTCGAGGCCGCCGGGCCGGATGCCTGGCAGCTCGTCCAGGTGTACCCGCAGGT
>JASFTI010000417.1:0-3386 GCA_050053635.1 Gemmatimonadales bacterium | reverse complement strand
GAGCCCTTCGTCATCGGCGCCACCTGTGCCTGGTGCCTCACATCCGCCGTGGCGATCACGGTACTCATGCTGCTCTCGGCCAGGCCGGGCCTCGACGCCTGGGCGCGTATCCGGACGAGTTAGCGCGACACCAAACCCTTTCGCGCACCGTAGTGTCCTACGATTGTATCCAGGGAACGACGTAGTGCACCCGGTCCCCCCACAGCGAGGTGTGAATGATGCGAAGGGTAGCGTATGCCGTCGCGTTGCTGCCGCTGGTGGCGCTCGCCGCTCTGCCGACCGCCGCGTCGGCTCAAACCGCGACCGCCGTCGCGGCAGAGCAGTACGAGGAGGTACTCATCGGCGCCTATCCAGCGGACGAGCCGGGCGCCGCCGCGCTGGTCGCCCGAAACGGCGAGGTGGAGTTCCTGGAGGCGTCGGGCATGGCGAGCCTTGAGCTGGGAGTCCCGCTGGAGGTGGACATGGTGTTCGAGATCGGGTCGATCACCAAGCAGTTCACGGCTGTTGCAATCATGATGCTGGTGGAGGAGGGTAAGCTGTCCCTCGACGACCCGATGACCAAGTTCCTGCCGGACTATCCCGAGTACGGCGACGCGATCACCGTCGAGCATCTGCTCACCCACACATCCGGCATCGTCAGCTACACGGGCATCCCAGGCTACATGGATCAAGAGATTCGCAAGGACCTCACCGTCCAGGAGCTTATCGACGTATTCAAAGACCTGCCGGTCGAGTTCGAGCCGGGTGAGCGCTTCAAGTACAACAACTCCGCCTACGTCCTGCTCGGCGCCGTCATCGAGAGCGCCAGCGGCATGACCTACGCCGATTTCATCCAGGAGAGGATCTTCGATTGCCTCGGTATGAAGGACTCTTACTACGGCAGCCATTCGCGAATGATTCCACGGCGAGCTCCCGGGCACGGCGGTGAGCCGGGCGCCTGGACCAACGCCGATTTCCTCAGCATGACGCAACCTTACTCGGCCGGCGCCCTCATGATGACCGTCGAAGACCTCTTCCGCTGGAACCAGGCGCTCTACGGCGGCGAGCTGATCAGCGAGGAGTCGCTCGAGCGGATGACCACGCCGTATGTGCTCAACAGCGGCGATTCCACCGGCTACGGCTACGGCCTGGCGCCTCGCGAGGTGCGCGGGCGACGCGCCGTCGGCCATGGCGGCGGCATCAACGGCTACCTAAGCGATTCCTTCTATCTGCCGGAGGAGGACGTGTTCGTCGCCGTGTTCAGCAACAGCACCGGCTCACTGGCCGGCCCCAACCTCGTTGCCGGTAAGCTCGGCGCCATCGCGATCGGCGATCCCTATCCCGTGTGGAAGGAGATCGTGCTCGACGAAGCGGCCCTTCGGCGCTTCGCTGGCGTCTACCAAATCGACGAGAACACACAGCGTGTCGTGACGGTGGAAGACGGACAGCTATACACCCAGCGCGGCGACGGCGCGAAGCTTAGAGCCTACCCGTCGTCGGAAAACCACTTCTTCTACAAGCACTCGCTGTCACACTTCGAGTTCGTCGTCGAGGGCGGCGAAACCCACATGCTCATGTACCAGGGTGGGGCCGACGAAGCGGAGCGGGCGGTGCGCGTTGCGGACGCGCCGCCCGAGAGGTAGCAGCCTTAGACAGATTTGCCCGTAATGACCGGGCCAGCAGCTGTAGTGGATTGAGACGGCCAGCTCGCGCCGGCTGGCCGTCGGTACCTCTCCTGCGTAGTATGGCGACGGAGGGAATTCCGCATCCAGGTCTCTAGCCCCCAAGCCCATGCGTAAAGAAAAGCCTCCCGCTCGACATCAGGTGTCCATCTCGCGCCGCTCTTTCGTGGGACGCACCGCCGCCGGTGTCACAGCGCTGTCGGTTTTGCCAGGAAGGCTGGGCGAATCGGAGGCGACGCCTCCCAGGCGGCGTACCATCGCGGGGTCGCGCAACACCCACTACGTCTCTAATCGCCAACCACTCGTCCCGAACCGCTACATCCCACTGCCGCTCGGCTCCATCAAACCCGCCGGCTGGCTCCGCGCCCAACTCGAGGGCTGGGCCGCCGGGATGACCGGCCGTCTGGACGAGATCTGGCCCGACGTCGGTCCCGACAACGGTTGGCTGGGCGGCGACGGCGACGTCTGGGAGCGCGGACCCTACTGGCTGGATGGGCTGGTGCCGCTGGCCTGGACGCTCGAGGACGAGCGGCTCATCGCCAAAGCCTCCCGCTGGATCGAGGCAACGCTGGACAGCCGGCGGCCGGACGGCTTTTTCGGGCCCGTGGCCGAGCGGCGCCAGCGGGGGAGTGGGGTGGCGCCGGGCGCCGATTGGTGGCCCCGCATGGTGATGCTCAAAGTGCTGCAGAGCTATCACGAGGCCACGGGCGACGACCGCGTGATGGAGCTGATGACCGGCTACTTCCGCTATCAGCTGCGCGAGTTGCCGTCGAAGCCGTTGGGTCACTTCACCTTCTGGGGTCAGCGCCGCGGCGGCGAGAACCTGGCCAGCATCTACTGGCTCTACAACCGCACCGGCGATGCGTTTCTGCTCGAGCTCGGCGAGCTCGTCTTCCAGCAGACCCAGGACTGGACGGCGCGGTTCACGGCGGAGCACGGCATCTGGCACGTCGTCAACACGGCCATGGGCGTCAAGCAGCCCGCCGTCTGGTTCCAGCAGTCCGGTGAGGCACGCTACCTCGATGCGGTGGAGTCCGGTATCGATTACCTCATGTCGCGCCACGGCCAGGTGCACGGGATGTGGTCGGGCGATGAGATGCTACACGGTACCGACCCGACGCAGGGTGTCGAGACCTGCGCCGTGGTCGAGTACATGTTCAGCCTCGAGAGCCTGCTGCCGATCAACGGCAGCGTGCAGACCGCCGACCGGCTGGAGCGCGTCGCTTACAACGCGTTGCCGGCGGCGCTCAGCCCCCGCTTCGCCGGCCGCCACTACTACCAGACCGCCAACCAGATCGCTTGCACCCGAGAGTACCACAACTTCAGCACCCGGCACGGTGACGATAACCTGGTCGGCCTCGAGAACGGATACGGCTGCTGTACCGCGAACCTGCACCAGGGGTGGCCCAAGTTCACCGCCCATCTCTGGATGGCCACACCCGACGACGGGCTGGCCGCGCTGGTCTACGCGCCCTGCGAGGTGAAGGCCCGGGTGGCCGACGGCGTCGAGGTACGCTTCGAGGAACAGACCGACTACCCGTTCGACGACAGCGTCCGCTTCGCCTACCACGGTCCGTCCGGCACGGCGTTCTCCCTACACCTGCGGATACCGCAGTGGACCGAGGGCGCCGAACTGAGGCTGAACGGGCAGCCGCTGGCTGACGGTGCCGCCGGCACGATCGTCGGCGTCGATCACACCTGGACGGACGGTGACCGGCTCGAGCT
>JASFTI010000416.1:0-3394 GCA_050053635.1 Gemmatimonadales bacterium | reverse complement strand
CGCCGTGTAAGTGCCTACGAAATCGCCGGTTACGCTGATCTCAGGGTTCAGTACACTCAGCTCGCGCGTGCGACTGACCTGCGTCGAATCGGGCGCTCCCTGCTCGGCGGCTGCCGCCTCTGCGGCGGCACGTAACGCCTCCAGCTCCACCGCCGCTCCCTCCGCCGCGCCCGCGCCCGCCTCGCCGCGCGCCAGCGCCGCCATCAAGCTGTCGAGCCGGGCCTCGAGCTGTCTGATGCGGGCTTGCAGGCTGTCGATCTTCGCCTGCTGCGCCCGGGAGCTCGGCGGCGCCCCGACCGTCAGGGTGATGGCCAGGGCCACGAGGGCAAAGGTTCGCTTCACTTGCATAGCCCGCTCCTCGTTCATTTCGGTGGCAAGTCGCGCGCGGCTGGCCGAACCGACCGGGCGCTGAAGTGTTGTCTATGGGTGCTTCGTGTCACTTCGTTGGGGTCTTGTCGGCTGGAAGCCGACGCGCGGGTTAGGGTGAGCTGGGAGGGCTGCGGGTCCCCTGCAGACGGGTACAGCCGCTGTCTTTCGCGATTCCTGCTGGACTCGGGGAGGTGTTGACGGGCGGCGCGCGGTGGTCGCACATGTTCGCATGATCGGCGAGACTATGAAGCCTTTCTCGGCGTGTCAAGCGACGTCTTGGCGACGGTCGCCCGACTCTCGTATCTTTGCGTCTAGAGATGAGCTGAGCCACTGGAGTGCACGGAGCGACGCATGTCGTTTGTCGGAACGTTTCACCTGATTGTTCTATTGAGCGGGTCGAACGATGTCGCGCCGCTAGCGGTCGCCATCGGGTTCGCTTTGCTCACGGCCCTGGGGATGTTGGTCGGCGTTTGGACGGTTCGCCGCTTCGAGCCCTGGGCGATCAGGCACACCGGCGAGCTCATCGCATTCGCCGCCGGCTTGCTGGTCTGCGGCGCCCTGCTGCACCTCCTGCCGCGCGCGGTAGACCTCGTCGGTGCAGAACCGGGTCTTGTCTGGGCACTCGTCGCGTTCACCGTGTTCTATCTCGTCGAGGCCCATTTCATTCCGCACGTGCACGCACGGGGTGAGTCGCCGCTCGACGAGCGCCATCACGACCGCGCCTTCCCTGCCGTCGGACCGCTCGTCGTAGTCGGCTTGGCGATCCACTCGATCGTCGACGGTGTATCGGTGGGTGCCGGTTTGACCGCCGGCGCGCTACTCGGCTCCGTCACGGCCGTGCTCGTAATCGCTCACAAACTGCCGGTGGGAATCGCTGCCATGTCCGCCCTCTACCACTCCGGCGTTCCCGGGCAACGCGCCGCTCTCGTCACTTCCGCTCTGGCGATGGTCACACCGGTAGCTGTGTTGGTCAGCTACTTCGCCTTCATAGACATCTCGGATGAACTCTTGGGAATCCTCCTCTCGCTGGCCGGCGGTTCTTTCCTCTACATAGGAGCTGCAGACCTGTTGCCCGAAGGTCAGGCCCACGGACGACCGACTAACACCGTGATGTTTCTTCTCGGGTCTCTCGTCATGGTGGCGATCAAGTTCGCCACCCACTGACCCCTACTCTTCGGTATTTATTCAATTGACGTTGTTTCGCTCCCGCATTAGTATGGACATAAGCGAGTGCAGGGCCGCAGCGACCCATTCTTGAGCCAACACGAGAATGTGCGGGCCTCGCTTCTTCGGCCGACGTCATGCCCTTAACGGGAAGGCGGAACGTCGGAGGGAAGGCACCACCGGTTGCAGTAGGGCTTCAATTGAATGCCCTGCGGTCCAGACTTCGCTGTGTCGGCCTCCGCAGTATCGGGGGCCGACTTTTTTTGTGCTGCGCCTTACCCCCTGCAACCGCGTCCGCGGGCACAACTGGCACTATCCCATGCGAGGTGGTAAGTTAGGGCGATTTACCACGCGCGATCCCTTAAATTGCCGGGTTCTGGCACCGAAGACCCCCGGCCCCTGTGAGCTAGCTAACCTATGCCCATCGTCCGTGTGACACGGCGGGTCCACTTCAGCGCCGGCCACCGCCTGCACAATCCCAAGCTATCTGATGAGGAGAACCGGGAAGTCTACGGTCTCTGCAACAACCCGGGCGGTCATGGCCACAACTACGGCCTCGAGGTCACGCTGAGAGGTGAGGTGGATCCGCGGACCGGATACGTCTTCGACCTGAAACGGCTGAAACAGACGGTCGAGGAGGCGGTGCTGGCGGATGTAGATCACGCGAACCTCAACGTGGACGTTCCGTGGATGGAGGGGATCATACCGACGGCCGAGAACATGGCGGTGCAGATCTGGCGTCGACTTGCGGGTGTGCTGCCGGCCGGGATGCTGGAACGGGTTGTCGTCTCGGAATCGGAGCGCAACCTGGTAGAGTACCGTGGCGAGTGAGGATAGAGATGATGCCGGTCGATAAGGATGCGACGGTAGAGCGAGGAGGGGCGATCGAGCTTCCGGGAGGTGAGCAACGTTTGCGGGAGCTGATCCGTGCTCAGCTGGCGCTGCTCGGCGAGGATCCCGAGCGTCAGGGGCTCCGCGACACGCCGAAGCGGGTTGAGACCTCTTGGTTGTGGCTCACTCGTGGCTACCAGATGAGCGTCGCTGAATGCATCGGCGACGGAGTATTCGAGGCCGATCACGACGAGATGGTGATTGTCAAAGACATCGAGATTTACTCGATGTGCGAGCACCATCTGCTGCCGTTCTACGGCAAGGCGCACATCGCCTACATTCCCGACGGCAAGATCATCGGCTTCAGCAAGCTTCCCCGGATCGTCGATGTCTTTGCCCGGCGACTGCAGGTGCAGGAGCGTCTCACCGATCAGATCGCACACGCGATCCAGGACGCCGTCGCGCCAAAGGGCGTCGGCGTCGTCATCGAGGCTGCTCACCTCTGCATGATGATGCGCGGGGTCGAGAAACAGAACTCGCGGACGATCACCAGCTCCGTACAAGGGGTCTTCCGCAGCGACCAGCGGACCAGGGATGAGTTCCTGCGGCTGGTCGCTTCTCACTCGCTCGTCGCGTGACAAGCCCGGCAGCAGAGTTGTCGGGTGTGAAGGTCGTTTTGACTGGGGCGACCGGTGGTGTTGGCCGAGCGGTTGCCCGGCGACTGGCGCAGGCCGGCGCGGAGATGCTGCTGATCGGCCGCAAGGCGGGGCCACTCGAGGAACTGGCGTCACAGCTCGGCGCCCGCTCCCTCGTCGCTGACCTCGCCGAAGCCCAGTTTGTCGATCGCTTTGCGGAGCGCTTGAACGAGTCCTGGGACACCGGGCCCGACGTCCTGGTTAACAGTGCGGGACTGTTCGAGCTGGCGCCGTTCGGAGAAACCGGGAGCGAGACATTCGAGCGGCTGTTGGCGGTTAACCTACGGGCGCCATTCGAGCTGATCCGTGCCTGCTTGCCCGGTATGCTCGCCCGA
>JASFTI010000415.1:0-3402 GCA_050053635.1 Gemmatimonadales bacterium | reverse complement strand
GCGAACCCGATAGTCGCACCACCCAACTTGATCGAATAGAAGGAAGCGGCCGGGATCAGGTTGGCAGAGGCTTCGGCCAGGCGGACCTCGACGGGTTGGAAGTACTCGCGCCGGACGTGCCAGACCATTACGACCATCCATGCGATGAGGATCGTACCCCCGATCAGGTGACGCCGCCGGCGCCGGCTCACCATCCCCCCAGCTCTTCCGCTTTACGGTACATGGCTTGCGCCAGGGTCGGTTGTTTCTTCCTGTCGTGAAGTATACCGAGCGTATAGTAGGCCCGCGGGCTGGGCTTGAGCTCGACCGAGCGTTCGAGAGCCGCTATCGCCTCGTCGACCTGATTCAAGCGATTCAATGCCTCCCCCAGATAGAGGTAGGCGCTGGCACGGTCCGGATCGAGCTCCGCGACACGGCGCAGCTCGTCCGCCGCCTCCGCGTACAGCCCTTTCTTGAAGTAGACCAGCCCCAGATTCTCCCTCGCGTCCGCGTTCTGGGGATCGCTGTGCAACGCCTTTGCCAGTTTGGCCTCGGCCTCGGCGTACCTGCCGAGCGACGCCAGGACGGCGGCGATGTTGCATTGCAGGCGAACATCGTCGGGATCCAGCTCCTCGGCCGCGCTGTATTCGGCCAAGGCGCGCTCGTAGTCACCCAGTCGGTCGTACAACACTCCGAGGTTGTTGTGCGCTCTGAGGTGCATCGGCTGGAGAGCGAGTAACTCCCTGTAGACGCCGACAGCCTCTTCGAGCTCGCCGTCCTTGCTCAGCTGCTTCGCCCGGCGATAGAGCACCTCGCCGCTCGCCCGCGCCTTGTCGGCCTCCGGCATCAGCCGCGCTCCGTCTCGGCGCCCAACCAGTCGAGGTAGGCCCGCAACCCACCGCTAATATCGGCCGCAATGACCTCAGGGACCTCGTAGGGGTGAAGCCCGCGCACACGTTCCGTGAGGGCGTCGATGTCTGACCGGCGCGCCTTGAGGAGCATCAACACCTCATCCGACGTCTGCACAGCCCCTTCCCACCAGTAGAGGGAGCGGAGGCCCGGTACGATGTTTACACAGGCTACGAGACGTTCCTCCAACAGTCTTCGAGCAAGCGCCTCGGCGCACTCGCCGTCAGGGGCTGTTACAAGAACGAGGACGAAGTTGTTCCGATCAGACATCGTCAGACAGGGTCATCACCAGTAGTGGCGCCGGAAGGCGCGGTGGGACTTCGGGGGGATCCAATCACTGCGGGCAATCTATCCGGGCGCCGACTCGCTGTCCACCGGAGCGATTAGTCGGCGGGCGAGCGGCGCTAGAGAGGCCAACCTCTACTGACCACTCGCCTCTTCTGCGTACAGCGGTTCGATGAGTTCCCAGTACTTCTCTTCGATGATGCGTCTCTTCACCTTGAGGGTCGGCGTGATTTCACCGGCATCGATGCTCAGTTCACGGGGCAAGAGGGCGATCCTTTTCGGTCTTTCAAACCTGGCGAGATCGGCAAGCGGCCCTAGCAACTCGCCTTCCATGAAGTCGATGACTCGCTGGTCACGGACGAGCGCCTCGCGACTGTCGAACTCGAAGCCCTGGGCGCTGGCCCAGCTCTCGAGCGCTGCGAAATCGGGGACGACCACGAGAATCGGGAATCTGCGGCGGTCACCCAGCATGATCACCTGGCTGACGTAGGGGTTGACCTTGACCCGGCTTTCGATAGGCTGAGGAGCGATGTTCTTACCGCCGGCCGTGACGATCAGGTCCTTCTTGCGATCGGTGATCTTCAAGTAGCCGTCGTCCGACAGCTCTCCGATATCGCCGGTGTGGAACCAACCGTCCGGGTCGATCGCGGCAGCTGTGGCTTCGGGCATCTTGTAGTAGCCCTTCATAACGTGCGGGCCCCGGGTCAGCACCTCTCCATCCTCTGCGATCGCCGCCTCTACACCGGGTATCGGCTGGCCAACCGTACCAGGTCTTATGCCTTCCAGCCGGTTGAGAGCGATCACCGGCGAGGTCTCGGTCAGGCCGTACCCCTCGACTATCGGTAGGCCGGCCGAGAGGAAGAGCCGAGCCAGGGTCGGGCTCAAGGGCGCGCCACCGGAGACGAAGAACCTGATACGGCCGCCGAGACCTTTACGCAGCTTCGAGAACACTAATCGGTCCGCTATCCCGTACTGCAGGGCGAGGAGCGGACCCACACGCTTGCCTCCCAACTTGCGATCCAGTCGCCTACCCGCCACATCGATCGCCCAATTGAGGATGTTCAGGTGGGCCGCTCCACCCTTGCGTGCCTCTTCCTCGACCTGCGCGTACGTCCGCTCGTAGAAGCGCGGCACCATGGTCATCAACGTGGGCCGGACCTCGAGCAGGTTGGCGCCGACCGTAGCGAACGACTCGGCGTACGAGATCGTCGCTCCGGACGTGAACATCGTATAGTTGCCGGCCATTCGCTCGAAGACATGGCAGAGGGGCAGGACGCTCAAGGTAGTGTCGCTCGAATCGATCTCCAGCACCTGTAGGGTCGACCGGACGTTGGAGAACAAGTTGTTGTGGGTCAGCATAACGCCCTTCGGATGACCCGTGGTGCCCGATGTGTAGAGGATGGTCAACGTGTCGTGCGGATCGGTTTCGAGCGCGCGCCCTCGGTACTCATCGTCGGCAAGCTCGCCGACTCGTTTGTCACCTAGCTCGAGTAGCCCGCTGAAACTCTGCACGCCTGCTGGGCGGCCCACCGTCTCATCGTAGACGATGATGTGTTTCAGCGATGGCACCTCGGCCCGCGTCCCACGTACCTTCGCCAGCTGTTCTTCGGTCGAGACGAAGACCGCCTTCGCCTCGCTGTCCCGGAGCATGTAACAGAGCTGATCGACTGGCAGACTGGGATAGAGCGGCACGCTGATGGTCTGGCTCATCACGCAACCGAAATCAGTCAGGAGCCACTCGGGCCGGTTTTCCGAAACGATGGCAACCCGGTCGCCGGGCTCGAGGCCGAGAGCCGCGAGTCCCAAGGCGACACGCTTGACGTCGTCGTAGATCTGCTGGTGTGATATGTCGTGCCAGGTGTCCGTCTTCTTGTATTTCAGCGCACAGGGCTTACGATGCCTGTCCACCGCCTCGAGGAACAACTGAGCGACGTTACCTTCTGGCTCATCGGCGGGAGCACCGGCGATTTGTAGGACCGGCGAGCTGGCTCCACCTTCCATGACTATTCTCCAGCGCCTGGGTCTCGATCGGGGGCCGGCCGGCCGCCCTCCAGGTCGGCAAGCGTTCGCCGGGCGTGCTCGACGTGCGCTGCGGCTTCCGCGTCGGTCGGAGGTCGCCTGAGGAAGGCCTTTAGGTGATAGACGGCGTCGGCTGTGTCGCCGCGGTGCAAGTATATGAACGCCAGGCCATAGTGAGCAGCGGCAGAATGGCGGCCGGTGGCGATGGCG
>JASFTI010000414.1:0-3413 GCA_050053635.1 Gemmatimonadales bacterium | reverse complement strand
GATGATCGCCGGAGGCGAGCGTCGCGGCGTTTTCCATCGTATCATCCGCGGTAGCGAGGTTGGTCGAAGAGGGATAGGGCGTGCGATTCGGATCTCGGAGCTGCGAAGTCATCGCGGTCCTGACGGCTGCGGCCGCTGGCCTGACCCTGGCATCGACGGCGCTGCGGCCCGCTGTACGCGTGGCGTCCGGCCAGGAACCGTCGAAGATCACAGCGGAGCTGGCCGCTGCGCTCTCCCGGGGGGCGCCGGCGGAGCGCGTCCCGGTGCTGGTGCAGGTGAACCGGCTCAGTCCGGCCAGGCCGCTGGCCTTCGATCCCGATTCTCGAGCGGCGGTCCACGCCTCCAACTTGGCCGACCTCTATTCGAGCTCGCTGGCGCGGCTGCGGTCCGGGCTGCCGGCCGAGTTGGCAGCGGATCTGGGCGCCGGCCAGCTGCTGTGGATCGGCGGTTCCGTCGCTGCCCACCTGACGCCGTCACAAGTCCGGGAGCTCGCAAGCCAGCCGAGTATTCAGCGAATCCATTACGACGGCCTGATCGAGGTCGAGCTGGCGGCCGATCCCGGCGCCGTGCGGCTCTGGGCGCCCGGTCTACCGCTGGCGGCACAGGGCGCCGGCGGCCTCGCCTGGGGGCTCGAGGCGCTGGGGGCGCCGGAGCTGTGGGCCGCCGGCGCGACGGGGCAGGGCACGGTAGTCGCGATCATCGACAGCGGCGTAGACGGCACGCACCCGTTGCTTTGGAGGAGCTGGCGCGGAACCACTACCTCGCCGGCGGAGGCTTGGTTCGATCCTTGGGGGCTCAGCGCGACGCCGGTCGATGATGATTTCACCGCCGGTGCGGGGCACGGGACGATCGTCGCGTCCATCGCGGTCGGTAGCCTGGAGCCGGGCGACACGATTCAAGTGGGGGCAGAAAGACGCGTGGTGGAGGAGGAGCTGGAGGTGGTGACCGGTGTCGCACCCGGCGCCCAATGGGTGGCGGCGAACGGCTTCGAGGGCTTGGGGGGCGTAACCTACACGCGCAGCTCGGTCCTCCTGCAATCTATGCAGTGGGTGCTCGACCCCGACGGTGACCCCGCGACGGTCTCCGACGTTCCGGACGTGCTGAACAACTCCTGGGGGTTTCCGCCGGGCGGCTGCGACGGCCCGTTCGACCGAGCGATCGATGCTCTGGAGGCCGCCGGCGTACCGGTGGTCTTCGCCGCCGGCAACCTCTCATCGGGCTTTCAGACCGTTGCAGCGCCGGCGGAACGGGCCGACCTGCTGCTCAACGCGTTCGCCGTCGGCGCCGTGGAACTGGATGACGGCGAGATCGTGGTGTCCGACAACAGCCTGGGCGGTCCGTCGCCCTGCGCGCCCGGTGCCGTGAAGCCCGAGGTCGTCGCTCCGGGTGAGGTCCCCGTCGTCAGGAACCTCGGTCCGCACACGGGCATCGTCTTGGGTCGCTCCGGCGTGTTCACCTCTTGGGCGTCTCCCCACGTGGCGGGCGCCCTGGCAGTCCTGCGGGGGCTTAACCGAACGGCCAGCGCCGGCGAGCTCAAAGCCGCCCTGTACTCGAGTGCCGATGACCTGCCGCCCCCGGGGCTCGACAATCGTAGTGGGGCCGGTTTTCTGGATCTCGTGGCGGCGGCGGAGTTGGTCGGCGGCCTGGGCGGTGTGCGACTCGCCGTGGCGGACTGGGCCTGGGACTCGACCTCGGCCTCACTCGACGTGGAGTTGCACAACCGGGGTGGAGCCCCGTTCCCCGGTGGTTCGGCGGAGTTGCGACGCGTACCCGGCGACTCGTCGCTAGCGCACGCGCAGGCCCCGATGATCGGAGCGCAGGGTCGCGGAGTGATGACCTTTTTCGGAATCCCCGACCATCTGATGTCCGACGCGCGCCTGAGCCTGCGGCTCGAGAGCGACGGTGCCATCCTCGATCTCCCTATCTCTTTGAGTGCACCGACAGCGACGGCTGTAGTGCTCGAGGACGGCGATGCCCGCTTCTCCCTGGACGCCCGCGGCCGGCTCGGTCGCGTGGCCGGCGACCCTGGCTTCCAAATGCTGGGCGGCGACTGGCTGACGGCGGGTGCCTTCCTGTACGGCGACGGCGACCGCGTCTCGGATGCCGCCTACGTCGATGTGCTTCAGCGGCCGTCGCTCAAACAGAACCCGGTCGCCTCGGACACCGATTGGCGTGATGTCGCGATCGTCGCCGCCGGTAACGGCGCCGAGATCGAATTCAGCGATGATCGGGCGCTGAACCCGCTGGGCGCTACGGTCCACGGGTCGGTGAATCT
Organism: Gemmatimonadales bacterium; assembly: GCA_050053635.1. Classification (GTDB taxonomy): domain Bacteria; phylum Gemmatimonadota; class Gemmatimonadetes; order Palauibacterales; family KS3-K002. The sequence continues at coordinate 1,138 of JASFTI010000414.1, read as the reverse complement.
GGTCGTCGTGGGTGACAGCGCGGCTTTCGCCGCGCTGTCGATGCGGGTCGACTACGAGCGGGGAGCGTTGCCGCTGGCCGGCGTTCTGCTCGACTGGGACTTGAGCGGGCGCGATAGTGTCTCTTGGGACGCGCAGCTCGCTGCCTCGGTGATGACGGCGGCCGATTCGAGCGGGCCATGGGTGGCGCTGGCAACGGTACCGCGGCCACCGGCGACTCACGCGGCCATCCCCCTCGGCACTCCGGAGGCCGGCCACTATCTGGTCGGGTCGGATGTCGGCGTTTTGGCAAAACTGGGTGGCTTCACCGATGCGGAGAAGGCGCGCTTCATGCGCCTGGGTGGACCCGGCACCTCGCGCCGCGCTGTCGAAGACTGGGCACAGCTTGTGACGGTGGGGCCGTTGGCGCGGGGCGAGACGATAACGTTCTTGGCTGCGATCGCCAGCTCGAAGGCGGCGCTCCGCGCGACGCTGGATAGCGCCCGGGCCTTCGCCGCTGACGGGAGCGGTGATACGAGGGGATCGGGAGTGCTGGCGCTGTTGCCGGCCTACCCGAACCCATTCGACCCCGGTGCGGGCCGGGTCATCAAACTGCCCTTCCTGGCAGATCGGGGCAGCGAGCCGCTGGTGGCGCGGCTGGACATCTACACGATCGCTGGCCGGCTCGTCCATTCCGAGCGACGTGAGTATGGGCCTGATGTACCAGTCGAGCCGTTCAGCTGGAACGGCGTGCTGGCGGACGGCAAGTCGGCCGCCAGCGGTGTCTACGGCTACATCATCCGCGTGGGCCGCGCGCGGAAATACGGGAAGTTCGTGGTTCTCAAGTGACCGCTGCTCGGCCGGTTTGACACCTCGGAATCGACGGCGCTAACATCTCAGCCGTGATGGCTAAGAAACCTTCCGACCCTGAGGGCGCTCGGCGTCAGATGACGACGCTCGAACTCGTCGCCATGAAACAGCGTGGCGAGCGGATCGCTGTGCTTACCGCCTACGACTACCTGATGGCGGGGCTGCTCGACCAGGCCGGCATCGACTGCGTCCTGGTCGGCGACTCGCTCGGCCAGGTCGTCGCCGGAGAGCAATCGACGCTCCCCGTGACCATCGAGCAGATGATCTACCATGCGAAGGCAGTGCACCGGG
>JASFTI010000413.1:0-3416 GCA_050053635.1 Gemmatimonadales bacterium | reverse complement strand
AAAGGAACCGCCGTGCACACTCCAGCCGTGTCGCATCGCCCATCGACCCTGCCAGCGCGAACCGCAGCGTTCGCACTCGCAGCGCTGCTCGCGGGATGCTCGGCAGCAAGTGACAACCAGCAAGAGGCCGGTGAACAGATGCCCGCTTACCAGGTCGAGCCCTTTGGAACGACCCCCGAAGGGGTGGACGTCGAGCTCTACGCGCTGACGAATGCACACGACGTTCAGGTACGGATCACCAACTACGGCGGGATCGTGACCCAACTGCTCGTGCCGGACCGGGATGGCGAGCTGGCCGATGTGGTGCTCGGTTACGACTCGTTGAGCGCCTACTTGGAAGAATCGCCCTACTTCGGTGCCATCGTGGGACGCTACGGCAACCGAATCGCCGCAGGCCGGTTCGCACTGGACGGGATCGAGTACGACCTCGCCAGGAACAACGGCGAGAATCACCTCCACGGCGGCCTGAAGGGCTTCGACAAGGTCGTCTGGGATGCCGAGCCGTATTCGGGTGAAGGCGAGACGGGGCTGCGACTGACCTATGTGAGCGAGGACGGCGAAGAAGGATACCCGGGGAGACTGACCGCCACCGTCACGTACGCTTTGACGGATGAGAACGAGCTCGTGATCGAGTATTCAGCCGTAACGGACAAGCCGACTGTCGTCAACCTGACTCACCACAGCTACTTCAACCTGGCGGGCCATGCCTCGGGCGACATCCTGGGGCACGAGCTGGCGCTGGCGGCGAGCCGCTTCACACCGGTGGACGCAGGCTTGATCCCGACGGGTGAGCTGCGGCAGGTGGCAGGCTCGCCGATGGACTTCCGGAAGTCGATGCCGATCGGGTCACGGATCGAAGAGGCCGACGAGCAGCTGCGATTCGCTGGCGGCTACGACCACAACTTCGTGCTCGACGACCACGACGGCTCGCTGCGGCTAGCGGCGCGGGTCTACGAGCCCAGCAGCGGCCGCGTGATGGAGGTCTATACGACCGAGCCGGGCATCCAGTTCTACTCCGGCAACTTCCTGGACGGGGGCAACGTGGGGAAAGGCGGCTCGCCGTACGAGCATCGTAGCGGTTTCTGTCTCGAGACCCAGCACTTCCCCGATTCGCCTAACAAGCCGCACTTCCCCTCAACGGTACTGCGGCCGCGCGAACGCTACGAGTCGAAGACCATCTACAAGTTCTCGGTAAAATGAAACGGTTCTTTGCCCTGATCCCGCTGCTGGTTCTCGCCTGTGCGGAGCCGCGCTGGGAACCGGCGAACCTGCGCCTGGCGACCCGCTGGACCGGCGACGTCTCCCCGGCGAACGCACGTGTCGAATATCCGCGGCCCATGTTGCGGCGCGCTGACTGGCTGAGCCTGAACGGGCTATGGGACTACGCGATAACCGCCCGCGCTGCCGAGCCGAGCGCCTACGACGGGCAGATCCTCGTTCCCTACCCCGTCGAATCGGCGCTCTCCGGCGTCGCCGACACCGTCGGCCAGTCACGCACCTTGTGGTACCAGCGCAGCTTCGAGGTCCCCGACGACTGGTCCGCCGGACGCCTGCTGCTCCACTTCGAGGCCGTCGACTGGGAAGCCCGCGTTTGGGTTAATGGGCAGGCGATGGGCCAGCACCGGGGAGGCTACGACCCGTTCAGTTTCGACATCACGGCGGCATTGCACGAGGGCGCGACGCAGTCGCTGACCGTGGCGGTGTGGGACCCCACCGATGCAGGAACCCAACCACGCGGTAAGCAGGTCAGGGACCCCGGTGGAATCTTCTACACATCGGTCACGGGCATCTGGGGCACCGTCTGGCTCGAGCCCATCCCTCTAGCGGCGATCACCGACTACCGCGTGACGCCCGACATCGACGCCGGGCGCGTGACAATCGTGGTGGAGGCCGACGCGGGACAAGACTACCTAGCCGAGGTCACGGTTCTAGCCGACGCTACCGCTGTGGCGACCGACAGCGGTCCCATCGGAGGACCCATCACTATACCCATCTCGGCGCCGCACCTCTGGACGCCCGACGACCCTTTCCTCTACGACCTCGAGATCCGCCTCCTGCGTGACGGTGAGACGGTGGACGCGACCGAGGGCTACTTCGGGATGCGGAATGTGTCGGTCGGACCGGATGAGAACGGCGTGACAAGGCTGCTGCTCAACAAGCGCTTCGTCTTCCAGAGCGGAACGCTCGATCAGGGCTACTGGCCCGACGGACTCTACACGGCGCCCACCGAGCAGGCCATGGTCTACGACCTCGAGATGACCAAGGCCATGGGCTTCAACATGCTCCGCAAGCATGTGAAAGTGGAGCCGCGCACGTTCTACAGCTGGTGCGATCATCTGGGCTTGTTGGTCTGGCAGGATATGCCGAACGCGAACATACCTCTTGAGTCACGCGGATCGGACACGGCGGACGATCCCGAGGCGACGGCGCAGTTCGAATCCGAGCTCATCGGGGTTATCAGCACGCTGCGCAACCACCCCAGTATCGTCATGTGGGTGCCGTTCAACGAAGGCTGGGGACAGTATGATTCGCAACGTATCGCCGAGTTGGTCCGCGCTACCGACCCGACGCGACTCGTGAACCACGCCAGCGGCTGGTACGATCACGGCGTCGGCGATGTCGTCGACCGCCACCACTACCCCGACCCGCAGCCGCCCGAGCCGGAGGCGGAACGGGCGGCCGTACAGGGCGAGTTCGGCGGCCTCGGCTTCAACATCGGGGGACACACCTGGCACGAGGAGGGGTGGGGCTACGACCTGTTCCGGGATCGGGAGAGCCTGACCCAACGGTTCGAGGACTTCTTCCAGATCATCCAGGCGGCCGCCGCAGAGCACGGACTCAGCGCCTCGGTCTACACCCAGACCACCGACATCGAGAGTGAGAACAACGGGCTCATGACCTACGATCGGGAGATCGCCAAGATAGAGCCCGAAGCCGTCGCGCTGGCTCACCGCGGCTACTTCGCACCACGCGTCACCAGACGCGCACCGATCTTCGTCGCGAGCGCCGCCATCGAGCTGTTCACACCAACGCCGGGTGCCACCATCCACTACACGACCGACGGGAGCGAGCCGGCGATCGATTCACCCGCCTACACCGGGCCGCTCGAGATCGGCGCGACGACAACGATAAAGGCGCGCGCCTTCTGGGATGATGGGACGGCGAGCAGAGTCAGCACCCACCGCTTCGAGAAGGCGACACCCAGACCGCCGGTAACAGTGGAGCGCCCGGAACCGGGTGTGTTCGTCGAGCACTACGAGCAGGACGGTAGCTGGCGACGGTTACCCGAATTCGAGCTGCTCACGCCGACGGCAAGTGAGATTGCCGACCGTATACACCACGCGATCGGCGGCCGCGGGGAGTATTACGGCTTGCGGTTCCGCGGCTACCTCTCCCTCCCGCAGACCGGCGTCTAC